>JAZRJR010000093.1:0-6972 GCA_045645885.1 Acutalibacteraceae bacterium
TTACAGACGGAAAAGTCAGGCTTCAGAAATTCCTTGCTGAATGCGGTGTTGCTTCAAGAAGAAAGAGCGAAGAGCTTATCGAAGACGGCAAGGTAAAGGTTAACGGAAGAGTTGCAGCAATCGGGGATAAAATTCATCCAAAAAAAGATACTGTAACAGTCAACGGAAAGAAAATTGTAAAGCAGAAAAACTGCACTTATATTATGGTTCACAAGCCTCGTGGTTTGATCACAACTATGCGCGATGAAATGCACAGAAAGTGTGTTGCTGAGCTTATCAAGGATGTACCTGTACGAGTTTATCCTGTCGGCAGACTTGACAGAGACAGCGAAGGCATGCTGCTTTTCACAAATGACGGTGAATTCGCAAACGCAATGACACACCCCACAAAGCATGTGCCTAAAACTTACCGTGTTACCGTTCGTCCGTCTATCACCGACGAACAAATTACAACACTCACTCAGGGTGTTATTATTGATGACAGAAAAACTGCTCCTGCTGAAGTAAGAGTAGTTCTGAAAGAAGAAGGAAGAGTGGTTCTTGAAATCATTCTTTATGAAGGCAGAAACCGACAGATAAGAAAAATGTGTGAAGAAGTCGGCCTCGAAGTTGCAAGACTTAAAAGAACTGCAATCGGTTCAATCAAGCTCGGTATGCTGAAGCAGGGCGCTTGGCGTGAGCTTAATGAAGATGAAGTAAGAAAGCTTATGATTGCAGCTGATATGGACAGAAAGAAGAAGTAAAAATGATTTTTTTTAAACCTACTGTAAATTCAGATAACACAATTTTTTTTGAAGCAATTGAAAATGATGAAATATACGGCAGCTGTACGCTTGATCTCAGCGGTAAAAATGCGGTAATTAAAAGTATTTCTTACGATTCGGACAAGCCTTATATGGCAGAAGGTCTGATAAAAGCTGCATTTAACTATGCTGCGTCAAAAAATTATTATATGGGCGTTTGTGAATGTGAAAATATTGACTCTCTTTTACTTCGTCTCGGCTTCGGAAAGCATGAAAACTGTTACATTTCAGACATACCGACAATTCTTACGGGAAGCTGCTGTAAAAACTAAAGTTTTTCACTTAAATATTTGACAAAAACGGTTGAGTAATATATAATTATAAGGATATAAATCTATCTTTGTTTTTCTCAAGACTAAGAACGGAAGAAAGGACGCTGTTTAAATCGGTAAACAGCAAATATTTCTATGATCAGAAGTATGACAGGTTTCGGAAGAGCTCAACAAATTCTTGACGGTATGAGCATTTCCGTGGAAATTAAAAGTGTAAACCACAGATATTTTGATTTTTCTTCAAGAGTACCCAGAGTTTACGGCTTTCTCGAAGAAAAGCTTAAGTCTTATATTCAGACAAGAGTGGCCAGAGGTAAAATTGAATGCTTCGTGCAGATTGAAGCTCTTGAAATTGAAGATTGCGAGGTTTCAATCAATCATTCACTTGCATCAGGTTACATTGCCGCTCTCAAGGAGCTTTGTGAAAGATATGAGCTTCGTGATGATATCACTGTCGGCAGTGTAGCAAGAAATCATGATATTTTTTCCATTCATAAAAGCGAAGCTGATGAGGAAAGAATATGGAACGCTGTCAAATCAGTTGCTGATTCTGCGCTCGAATCATTTGTTTCAATGAGAGAAAGAGAAGGCGAAAAGCTTAAAGCTGATATTCTTTCACGTTGTGATATAATTCTCGGTCACGTTTCTTATATTGAAGAGCGTTCTCCTGAGACTGTTGCTGAATATAACAATAAACTCATCGAAAGAATAAAGAGTGTTCTTGAAGATGTTCAGGTTGATGAACAGAGAATTCTCACTGAAGCTGCTATTTATGCAGATAAGGTTGCTGTCGCAGAGGAAACTGTTCGTCTCAGAAGCCACATTGAGCAGATGCACGAGTTTATGGAGAGCAAAGAAGCAATCGGAAGAAAGATGGATTTCCTTGTTCAGGAATTCAACCGAGAAGCTAACACAATCGGCTCAAAAGCTCAGGATGTTGAAATTGCAAGAAGAGTAATTGACATTAAGGCTGAAGTTGAAAAAATCAGAGAACAGGTTCAGAATATCGAATAATCCGGAGGAAGTATAATGAAGCTTATCAATATCGGTTTCGGTAATATGATAAATGCAAACAGACTTATTGCAATTGTAAGCCCTGATTCAGCTCCTATCAAGCGTATCATTCAGGAGTGTAAGGAAAGAGGTACTCTAATTGATGCAACTCAGGGAAGACGTACCAGAGCTGTAATTATAATGGACAGTGATCACGTCATTCTTACTTACCTTCAGTGTGAAACAGTTGCAAACCGTCTTGAAGCTGATACCTACGAGGAGGAAAACGACGATGAATAAAGGTCTTCTTGTTGTTGTTTCTGCTCCTTCAGGTTGCGGAAAAGACACAATTATCAATGAAATTGTCAAAGATATGGGTGATGATGCATCGATATCAGTTTCAATGACTACACGTGATATGCGTGTCGGCGAAGCTGAAGGTGTTAACTATTACTATGTTTCAAAAGAGCAGTTTGAAGAAAATATCCGAAACGGTGAGATGCTCGAATATACAACCTACGGTTCAAACTATTACGGAACACCTGTTGGTCCCGTTAAAGAAAAGTTAAAGAACGGCAAGGTTGTTTTCCTGATAATTGAGGTCGAAGGCGGAGAAAATGTAAAGAAGATTTTCCCTGACTGCGTAAAAATTTTTGTTATTCCTCCGTCAATGGAAGTGCTTGAAAAACGACTTCGCGGCAGAGGCACTGATAAAGATGAGGTTATCAGAGAACGCCTTGAAATTGCAAGAACTGAGCTTCAGAGAGCAACAGAATACGATTATATCGTTGAAAATGATGTTCTGCATGAAGCTGTTGAAGATGTAAAAACAATAATCAGAGCTGAAAAGCTCAGAACAAACATAATGCAAACTAAATTAAGAGAGGTAATTGACAATGCTTAATCCCGATTTAAGAGACTTACTCAAAAACAAGACAAGCCGTTATTCACTTGTAATTGCTGTAGCAAAAAGAGCACGAGTTGTTTCAGAAACTCCTGAACTCAACGAAAAGTGCGGAACAGAAAAGCCCGTAACATATGCTCTTGATGAATTCCTTTCAGGTAAGCTTCAGATTGTTGAACCTGAAGAAATCAGAAATATCTGATTAAATCAATATTAAATAAAGGTGTGAAATGATATGAAACAGTTTCTTGTAGATGTTGCAATTGAAAATGTTGCATATCATTTTGACATTTTATACACTTATTCGGTACCTGAAAATCTCTTGAACAAAGAGCTCAAAGGTATGCGGGTAATGGTTCCTTTCGGCAGAGGTAAAAACGCAAAGCGTCAGGGAGTAGTTTTCGGCATATCTGAAAAAGAGGCGGAAAACGGCGTAAAACCTATTATTTCCTTACTTGACGAAAATCCTGTTGTCAGCGCAGAAATGCTTGAAACAGCCCGTTTTCTCAAAGACAGAACCTTTTGCACCTACTTTGAGGCAATCAAGGTTCAGATGCCGACCGGATTCACCTTTAAAACAACCGAAAATTATTTTGCTATCGTTCCTGAAACCGAAGTTAAATTAAGCGATGAATTGAAAAGAGTTTATGATTATATGCTCACTTTCGATTGCACGCTGTCAAAAAAACAGATTTACGACGAGCTTCAGCTTCCATCAGACAGCAAAGTCCTGGACAAGCTGATAGCAAAAAATGTAGTTGTAAAAACCTATGATGCGGTAAAGAAAATAGGGGACCTGACTCAAAAGACCGCTGAACTGACAATTAATGATTCTGAGTATGAGTCCATATTCTGTAAGCTCAGCGAGAAGCAAAAAAGTGTTGTCAGTGTTCTGAGAGATGTCGGTATTGCAAGTCTGAAGGATATCTGCTATTTCACCGGCGTTACACCTGCAGTTATTAAAACTCTTGCGAAAAAAGGAATGCTTCAGATATGTGACAAGCCGAAATACCGTATTCCGAAAATGAACATATCAGCAAAAAGCAAGGAAGATATTGTTCTTACAGAAATACAGCAGAAAGCTTTCGACGAATTAAAGGAAAAATACAGAAACGGCAGTGGTGTTGCTCTTCTTTACGGAATTACCGGAAGCGGAAAAACCTCAGTTTTTCTCAGACTTATTGATGAAGTTATTTCAGAGGGCAGACAAGTAATTGTTATGGTTCCCGAAATAGCACTCACCCCGCAGATGATGTCGATTTTTAAAGGCCGCTACGGTGAGGAGGTTGCAATTTTTCACAGTGCTCTTTCTGTCGGTGAACGAAAAGATGAATACCGCCGTGCGGCAAAGGGTGAAGTCAAAATAGTTGTAGGTACACGTTCTGCAGTTTTTGCACCTTTTGATAATATCGGTCTCATCGTAATCGATGAAGAACAGGAGCACACTTACAAATCAGAATCATCACCACGTTACCACACTAAGGATGTGGCAAAATTCAGAGCTTTGAAACACAACGCTCTTGTTGTGCTCTCATCAGCAACACCAAGTATAGAAAGCTATACAAACGCAGTTAACGGCAAATACAGTCTGCACACCCTTTCACAAAGATACGGTACGGCGGTTTTGCCTGATGTAACTGTTGTAGATATGAAAAAAGACAGAGCAAGCGGCAATAAATATGCTATAAGCTCCGAGCTTCTTGAAGCTCTTGAAAAAAATCTTCAGGATAAAAAGCAATCGATTCTGCTCATAAACAGAAGAGGCTATAATACTTTTGCAGCCTGCGACAGTTGTGGGAGCGTGATTTCATGTCCGTCATGCAGCATTTCGCTGACATACCATAACGCAAACAACAGACTTATGTGTCATTATTGCGGATATTCCACACCTTTTCAGAAAAGCTGTCCTGAATGTGGAAAAGATAATGTAAGATATTCAGGCTTCGGAACTCAAAAAATCGAAAAAGAAATTGAGGAGCTTCTGCCTGAAGCAAGGGTTCTCAGAATGGATACTGATTCAACTTCCTCAAGACAGGATTTCGAGAAGGGATTATCTGAATTTTCTGAAGGTAAATATGATATTATGCTCGGCACTCAGATGGTTGCCAAAGGTCTTGACTTTGAAAAGGTAACACTTGTTGGTGTGATAAGTGCTGACCAGCAGCTTAACAACGACGACTTCAGAAGTGAAGAAAAAACCTTCGATTTGCTTACCCAGGTTGTAGGAAGAGCTGGCAGAGGTGAAAACAAAGGTACTGCCATAATACAGACGATGACACCTGAAAATCACATTATCCGACTCGCTCAGCAGCAGGATTACAATTCCTTCTACGAAAATGAAGTTATTATCAGAAAGGCTATGCTTTATCCGCCTTACTGCGACTTGTGTTCGGTATGCTTTACAAGCGAAAAGGAAAACAATGCACTTTTGTGTTCAAAAGAATTTCTTTCCGAATTAAGACGCATAACTGCAGAAAAATATAAAAATCAGAAAATAATCGTTCTTGGCCCCATGCCACCGAGAATTTCAAAAATCAATAACAAATACAGATACAGAATCATTATAAAGTGCAAGAACTCCAGGGATTTCAGAAATATGATTTCAGAGCTGCTTATTTTGTTCGGTAAAAATCAGAAATTCCGTGATGTAACCGTATCGGCAGATATCAACCCTGAGAGTCTTAATTAAAGGAGTAACAGAAATGGCTATAAGACAAATTGTAACATCAGAAGACCCTATTTTAAGAAAGACCAGCAGAAAGGTTGAAAAGTTTGACGAAAAGCTTTGTGCTCTTCTTGATGATATGAACGAGACACTCAAAAAGGCTGAAGGTGCAGGTCTAGCTGCAGTTCAGGTTGGTATCCTCAGACGCGTTGTACTCGTTGATGTGGGTGACGGACTTCTCGAATTAATCAATCCTGAAATTATTGAAACAAAAGGCGAGATAGAAGATACTGAAGGCTGCCTTTCTGTTCCCGGTGAATGGGGACTTGTAAAAAGACCTGAGTATGTAAAAATCAAAGCTCAGGACAGAAGGGGAGTCTGGAGAAGATACGAAGGAACAGGTCTTAAGGCTCGCTGCTTCTGTCACGAAATCGATCATCTCGACGGAATAATATATACTGACAAGGTTATAAAGAAGCTCACCCCCGAAGAGGCTCAGAATTTCAGAAGTAAAAACAAAGGAGAATAAGCCTTATGAAAATAGCATTTATGGGTACACCTGATTTTGCAGTGGACTGTCTCAGAGCTCTTGCTGAATCAGAACACGAGGTTGTCGGTGTTTTCTGTCAGCCGGACAAGCCTGTAGGCAGAAAGCAGGAGCTTACACCACCCGATGTAAAAGTTGAAGCTCTTAAGCATAATCTCCCTGTTTATCAGCCTACTACTCTCAGAAACGGAAAGGGAGTTGAAATCCTTAAAGAAATCAACCCCGACCTTATTATAGTTGTTGCATACGGCAAAATTCTCCCTGATGATTTTCTTGCTTTTCCGAAATACGGATGTATCAATATCCACGCATCAATTCTTCCGAAATACAGAGGTGCATCGCCCATTCATTTTGCTGTACTTAACGGTGATGAAGAAACAGGTGTAACATCAATGCAGATGGACAGCGGTCTTGATACGGGTGATATACTTCTCGTTAAAAAAGCAAAAATCGGGATAAACGATACAACCGAAAAGATGTATGAAGTTCTTGCTCCTCTGGGTGCAGAAGTGCTTATGGAAACAATTGAACTTCTTGAAAAAAATGAACTCAAACCAATAAAGCAGGATGATTCTCTTGCAACAAAGGTTGGTCTTCTCTCAAAAGATATGAGTGCGGTTGACTGGTCAAAATCTGCATTTGAAATTCACAACAAAATCAGAGGTCTTTACAGTTGGCCCGGAGCAAGCACAATTCTTGGTGGAAAAACTTTAAAGCTTCATTCTTCGGTTTTATCCGACAAAAAAGGGAATAATATTCCCGGTGAGGTTGTTGACAGTAAAGGCAAA
>JAZRJR010000094.1:0-17576 GCA_045645885.1 Acutalibacteraceae bacterium
TAAGTCCGAAGCAAGAAACGTTGCCCTTTGCATCATACCAGATATCGGGGTCAATTTCTACGCCCATTCTTTCGATATAAGCCTTTGCACGGTTGCCGTTAAGTGTTGAAATCACGATGCAGCCCTTAGCGTCACTCTCATGCTTTGAGAAGCATACAGCGCCGTCAGCACAGATACCGTACTCTGTTTCTTTATATTCGAAGCCGAAGAGATTGCAAAGGAATTTTGCATCCTTTTCAGCGCTTTCGTTGTTACCGTAAATACATACACTGTGAAGCTTGAAGCCGAGCATTGTCTTAACTGCTTCCTTACACTTTGCTGAAATACCTTCCCAGTCGCCCTTTGCGATGTCAGCACTTGTAGCGAGCCATGTGCCGCCGCAACAGATAATGCGGTCAAATGAAAGGTAATCGTTGAGGTTCTTTGCGTTTACACCGCCTGTGGGCATCCACTTTGCAGCCTGATAAGGACCTGCAAGAGCCTTGAGCTTTGCAACACCGCCGTTAGCTTCAGCAGGGAAAAACTTGATGTTTGTAAGACCCATACTCATAGCCTGTTCCATTTCACCGGGAGTTGCTGCACCGGGCATCATGGGAATGCCCAGAGACTTGATATAAGCTATCATTTCAGGGTTAAAGCCGGGTGTTACGATGAACTTTGCACCTGCTGCAACTGCTCTGTCAGCCTGTTCCTTTGTAAGAACTGTACCTGCACCAACAAGTACGTCGGGACATTCAGCCGTAATTCTTCTGATTGATTCTTCAGCGGCAGCAGTTCTGAATGTGATTTCAGCTGCAGGAAGACCGCCGTCACGAAGAGCCTTTGCAAGAGGCACTGCCTTGTCAGCATCGTCAATTGCAACAACGGGAATAATACCAAGCTCGTAAATTGTCTTGAACATATCACTCATTTTAACTTGTCTCCTTTGAATATATATGGATTCAATTTTAATTAATTTATAAGGAAAATTTTACACACCTGAGTAACTTGAGAAACCACCGTCAACAGGGATAACAATACCTGTGATGAATGAAGCTGCTTCGTTGTTTACGAGGAAGAGAAGTGCACCGTCAAGCTCTTCACTCTTACCGAAACGGCCCATAGGAGTTGCAGCAAGGATTTTGCCTGTTCTCGGTGTAGGTGTACCGTCTTCGTTAAAGAGAAGTGCAGCGTTCTGCTTTGTTGAGAAGAAGCCGGGAGCAATTGCATTTACACGGATGCCTACCTTTGAGAAGTGCACTGCAAGCCACTGTGTGAAATTTGAAATTGCAGCCTTAGCACCTGAGTAAGCAGGAATTTTTGTAAGAGGTGTGTATGCGTTCATTGATGAAACATTGATAATGTTGCAGCCCTCTCTGTCAACCATCTGACGTGCAAAAGCCTGAGTGGGAATAAGTGTGCCGAGGAAGTTGAGGTTGAAAACAAAGCTTACGCCCTCAGCGTCAAGGTTGAAGAAGGTCTTGCTGTCTTCATCAAGGTCACCGGGGAAGAAATATTCCTTGTCTGTTGTAGCTCTTGCGTTGTTGCCGCCTGCACCGTTGAGAAGAATATCGCAAGGGCCGAATTCAGCCATTACTGCATCAGCTACTGCATAGCAGTTTTCTTTGTCAAGCACGTTGCACTTGAAAGCCTTTGCAACGCCACCTTCAGCATTGATTTCGTCAGCGAAGGTCTTTGCTGCTTCTTCGTTGATGTCAAGAAGAGCAACCTTTGCACCTGCTCTTGCGAGAGTTTTTGCAAAGTTTGAGCAAAGCACACCGCCTGCACCTGTTACAACTGCAACCTTGTTTGTAAGGTCAGTATTGAGTACATTCTTAAGCATTATGTTTCCTCCTTATTTATTTGCCTTTTCACAAGCTTCGAAAAGACCGTTGATATATGTTGCACCGAGAGCTCTGTCATAAAGACCGTAACCGGGTCTGCCTGTTTCACCCCAGATCATTCTGCCGTGGTCAGGTCTTACATAACCGTCAAAGCCTGTTTCAACAAGAGCCTTTACAACCTCGTACATATCGAGACTGCCGCACTTTGAAAGGTGTCCGCTTTCTTCAAATGAACCATCATCAAGAATTCTGATGTTACGGATGTGCATAAACGCAATTCTGTCCATAGCGCTGTATTTTCTGATCATTGCAACAACATCGTTGCTCTTTGCACAACCGAGTGAGCCTGTGCAAAGGCAGAGTGAGTTAGCGGGTGAATCAACAATCTTGAGGAATCTGTCAAGATTTTCTTCACAGGTGATGATTCTGGGAAGACCGAAAATGGGATATGGAGGATCATCGGGATGAATAGCCATTCTTACGCCGCACTCCTCAGCAACGGGAATAACCTTCTGAAGGAAGTATGTGAGGTTGTCCCAAAGACCGTCTTCACCGATAACTGCATAAGCCTTGAAAAGGTCCTTGATTTCGTCCTTTGTATAGCTTGCATCCCAACCGGGAAGGTCAATATCGTCAACGAGAGGATCAAGACCTCTCATCTGATCCCAGTACATAACAAGACTTGTTGAGCCGTCTTTGTCTTCCTTGTCAAGCTGAGTTCTTGTCCAGTCAAATACGGGCATAAAGTTATAGGTTACGCACTTAACACCGTATTTTGCACAGCGTCTGATGTTTTCACAGTAAACGTCAATGAGTTCGTCTCTGTTAGCTGAGCCGAGCTTGATATCCTCTGAAACGGGAATTGATTCAACAACGTCGAAAATAAGACCGTGGTCTTCACATTCCTTTTTCATCTGCTGAAGGCTTTCTTCAGGCCAAACCTGACCGGGCTTTACATCGTAAACTGCTGAAACGATGCTTCTCATATTTGGAATCTGAGCAATGTTCTGAAGGGTTACGGGGTCATCGTGACCGTACCATCTGAATGACATTTTCATAATGTTTTCACCTTTCTTTTTAAGTTATATACCAAAGTAATTTTTTGCATTGTTATATGAAATATCCTGAACGAGCTTGCCGAGTGTTTCTTCATCGTCGGGATATTCCCCTCCTTCAACCCATTCACCGAAGAGCTGACAGAGTATTCTGCGGAAGTATTCGTGTCTTGTGTAGCTGAGGAAGCTTCTTGAGTCGGTGAGCATACCTACGAAGTTGCCGAGAAGACCTAAAGAAGCAAGGCTCTTCATCTGCTCACGCATACCGTTCATTGTGTCGTTGAACCACCATGCACTGCCGTGCTGGATTGTTCCCGGATATCCCTCACCCTGGAAGGCACCGAGAAGAGTATCAATAAAGCTGTTGTCAGTGCTGTCAAGACTGTAAAGAATTGTCTTCGGAAGCTTACGGCAGTTCATTCTGTCCATAAGCTTAGCGAGCTCCTGAGAGCAGTTATTGGGACCGATTACGTCAAAGCCTGTATCGGGGCCAAGCTTTTCGAACATCTTGCTGTTGGGGTTGCGAAGGCAGTTGTAATGAAGCTGCATTACCCAGCCCATTTCTGCATATTTTTCTGCACAGAAAGTAAGCATTTCTGTCATAACTGCATCCTGCTCAGCCTTGGTTGTTTCTTCACCCTTAAGAGCCTTGAGAAGAGCAGCATCCATTTCTTCTTCACTCATAATAACGAAAGGTACATAGTTAAGACCGTGGTCACTTGCCTTACAGCCGTTATTATTGAAGTGTTCCATTCTCTTTGCGATAGCTTCTTTAAGAGAAGCAATTGAATTAATCTCTACACCTGAAGCAGCTGAAAGCTTTTCAATGTACTGAGGGAAATCCTTCTTTTCCATCTGAAAAGCCTTGTCAGGTCTGAATGAAGGTGCAACAATTGTATCGAAAGTTTTATCTTCAGCAATAAGCTTATGGTATTCGAGAGAGTCAATGGGGTCATCGGTTGTGCCGATAAAGCACACACCGCTCTTTCTGATAATGCCTCTTACTGACATATCCTCTCTTGCAAGAACCTCTTTTGAAAGATTCCATACCTCTTCAGCAGTTTCACCGTTAAGCACACCCTCATAGCCAAAGTAATTCTTCAGCTCAAGGTGACACCAGTGATACATGGGATTTCCGATTGCTTTTGGAAGCACCTCAGCAAAGTGCTGAAACTTTTCTCTGTCTGAAACATTGCCTGTTATACATTCTTCAGGCACACCGTTGGAGCGCATAAGTCTCCATTTGTAATGGTCACCTGAGAGCCATACCTGACTGATATTTTCAAAACGCTTGTCCTCATAGATTTCCTTGGGACTTACGTGGCAGTGATAGTCGATAATCGGCATTTCAGAAGCGTAGGAGTGATAGAGCTTCTTAGCTATTTCACTCTTTAAAAGAAAGTCATCGGTTAAAAACTTTTTCAAAAGTTCACACACCTTTCCATATTATTATCAAGGGAATTATATCACAGAAATTTGACAATAAAAATAGTGAAAATTGCTTGACTCATTGTTAAAGTTGCTGTATGATAGCTATTGAGGTGAAATTATGCAGATTTTTGACCCGAGACAGAATATGTCTGACAGTAAATTTGAAATTTTCCACTACCGTGATGCAAAATTTGAGGGTGTGCCTGTTCATCAGCACGACTTTTATGAGGTATATTATTTCATCGGCGGCAGTGTAGAATACAGCGTTGAAGGCAGAACCTATGAGCTTAAAAGCGGTGACCTTCTGCTTATCAACCCTCTTGAGCTTCATCAGCCGAGAATTGCTCACAATCAGCAGGATTATGAAAGAATTGTTCTTTGGATTAACAAGAACTATCTTTCTGAGCTTTGCTTCAACAAAACCAGTCTTACCCGTTGCTTTGACAGCTCTCAGCCTGACCACACCAACCTTTTAAGACCTTCAAAAATTCAGCAGACATATATTTCGGCAATGCTTGACGAGCTTATCACAGAAAACACAAGTGACGGCTACGCAGTTGAAATTGCCTCTGAAGCCATACTTCTGAGATTTCTTGTTGAGCTTAACCGTCTGACCATAACCAGCAGTATGAACATAAAAAAAGAAGAGGTCTCCTCTTCCATTATTCCCGATGTATTGGAATATATAAACAATCACTTCTGTGAAAAGCTCACCCTAAGTGAAATTGCTGACGAGTTTTTTGTAAGCAAATATTATCTCTCCCACGCATTCAACAATGTTGTCGGTACAAGCGTTCACCGTTACATTGTGCTGAAAAGGCTCATTCATGCAAAGCAGATGCTTTTAAGCGGAATCAGAAGCACCACCGCTGCAACTAACTGCGGCTTCAACGACTATGCAGGGTTTTACCGTGCATTTACGGCTGAGTATGGGGTTACACCGACAGAGTTTGTTAAATTAAATAAGTAAAAAGCTCCCGAAAAAAATCGGGAGCTTTTAATTAATAGTTTTCTTTAAGTCCTTCTTCGTCGAAAAGGAATGCAGTGTTGAGAGCGATATCAAGACACTTTTCAACTGTCTTCATATCCATATTCTCACCTGTGTCGCCTCTTGTGTGATAATATCTCGGTGGGCCGGGATCCATAGCTGCAAGAGTTACTGCAGGAATGCCAAGCTTCTGAACTGCTGCTGCGTCTGAAGCACCTACGAATACTGAGCTGTAGGGAAGGTCAACGCCAGCCATTTCACCTGCTTTTTTAACAAGTGCACAAGCTCTTGCATCCATCTTAACAGTACCTGTCATATCACGGGCATAAACAGCCATGCTGTCATAATCTCTGAATGTTTCAAGACCGATAAATACGGTGGGAACATCGCTGAGCTCTGCCTTATGGCGCTTTATGTAAGCTCTTGAGCCCCTGAGACCTGATTCTTCTGAGCCTGCTGCCATAGCAATAACTTCTGTGTTTTCAAATCTGATGTCGTTATCCTTGAGATACTTGATAACTGCAACTGAGCCGATTGCACCTGTAAGGTTATCATTTGCACCTTCAACGGTGATGTTGAAGTTTACAAAGAAGAGAACGAGGATACCGCCGGGAATAGCTGCAAGCTGAACATACTTGAGAATTTCAGCCACCTCAGGATTTACAAGACCGAATGTAAGAATAATTGATGAAACAAACACATAGAGCATTGAAATAATGCCGTAAGCACCGACTGCATAAAGAAGAGGTGCACCGCCGAGACGTGTGTAAGTCCATTCGTGTGAAGAGTCAACGTGACCTGAGAAAATAATTCTCTGCTTCACTTCCCCTGCTGCTTTTCTCACACCGATTGTGTTATGTGAGGTTGCCTTGGGGAAAAGCTTATCATAGAATTCCCAATACATAAGGAATTCACAGAAGAGACAAACAATTGCAACTGCTGTAAGTGCAAGAGCAACAGCGGGAAGACCGAACAGTGTAAAGATTACTGAAAGAATAACAAGTGTTCCGTCAATTCTTACCCAGCTCATAAAAGCTTCGGGTGAGAGCTTGAATTCTTCAATTGCCACCTCATCACAGCATGTTTTCATTTCTTCAGCGATATGCTTGTGAGCTTCATGCTCCTGCTCGCTGCCTGCAATTCTCGGTCCGATGTTTTTGCAGATTTTTCTGATTTCTCTCACTGTATAGTTTGTATACATTCTGAGAGAAGCGGGATAGTTTTTTACGCTTTCGTTAGCTTTCAAAACCATATTCTCCTTCCATTTTTCGTCAAACCAACCACTTTTGTCGATTATAACCTTAATTTAATAGAACAATTCTATCACAAACCTTATCTTTAGTCGAGCATTTTTGGTAAAGTTAAATAAATGTTTATATTTTATGTTCTTGTTAATTGTTAGTTTTATAACAAAGTCTTTTGTTCAACGTTTATTAATAAATCACTCTTCGGGCAACCAAAAGCGGTGAGCAATTGCTCACCGTCCTTGTTTTTCAGATTTCATAATCCACACTTGCTCTGTCTGTTTTTATAAGAGCAACGTAGGATGAAATTTTCTTGTGTTCGGGATGAACTCTGTATTTTTCCACATCCTCGATTGAATCAAAGGCGCTGATGAGCATTGCGTCAAACATCCCCTCTTTGGGGTTTACATTGACTTCAACATGCATTTCTCTGATGAAGTCAATTTTCTGAGGCAGCGCTTCAAGCATTGATTTTACCTTTGCAATATTTTCCGCTTTTGTAAGACCTTCTGCTTCGTCTTTGAATTTCCACATTACAATATGCTTTATCATTATATCTCTCCTTTTATTTCATCAAGATTTGCACCCTTGGTTTCTTTAACCTTAAGGGCAAGGATAACTGCTGCAACACAAACAACCGGCACAGCAATAATAAGACAAGTGAGATAAACGGGAATGAACTGCATACCTACAATTGCAAGAATGTATCCCACAGCAAGACCGATGATTACAAGAAGTCCCTCAGCACCCACAACAGATGCTCTGATATCGGTGGGAACCTTTTCGGTCATCATAATATTCATATAGTCTCTGCCTATCCAGTAGCAGCCCTGATAAAGTCCGCAGAAGCCGCCGATAAGATAAGGATTCCAGAGGTTATTTATACCAATTGCAAAAAGTATGAAGCCTGCCCCAGAAAGAACCGAAGCACCCACAATAAGCTTCTTTCTGCCGAGAGAGTCAGCAACAAAGCCTGAAAGGAAGGTGAGACAGCCGTAAACGATGGGAAGCACAAACATTGACTTTGTAATGTCAGCAGTTGACATTCCCGCAACGTGCATTGAAGATTCATAGTAAAGAGCAATTGCCGGCATACCTGAATCGAAAATGATGTGAGAAATAATCAGATACTTGGTATCCTTGTTGGCAAAGATATATTTTGCTGCATTGAATACACCTGATTTGTTTCTTTCAGCCTGCTTTTCTGCCTTCTGAAGCTCCTTCTGTCTCTGTCTTTCATCATAAGGAATTGAAAGATAAGCAATTCTTTCACTCATAAACACCTTGGTGTCCTTTGCAAAAATCACAACAAGACCTGCTGCAATTACACCCACAACTGCAGGAGCAAGGAAGATTCTTCTCCACAGGGTAGGGTCATTTCCCATAAGCATATCACGGAGAACGGGAATACACACAACACCGAAAATGCCAAGGCTTTTGAGCACACTGTAGATAATCGCTCTGAACTTATCGGGAGCTTCCTCAAGTATATAGATAATCTGCATATCGTGACCGAAGAAGAAGCCGATTATTCCGTAGCCGAGAAGGAAAACTGCATAGTTCGGTGAGAAGTAAATAATAAACAGACCGAGAGCCATACCGAGAGTTGACAAAGCGAAAAGAGGCTTTCTTCCCCACTTGTCAGCAAGAGCCTTATAGAAGGGTGTGATAATTCCGAAAACATAGCTGACAACACCTATTGTTGAATGAAGACCAAGTCCCTCTTCAAAGGTGTACTGCTTTCCCATAAAGAGATTGTTTACGAAAAACTCGGTGATAAATGAGGACTGAACAGAAACCGAAAGGTTACTTGTAACCTCATCAAGAATATTTACAAGACCGATAAGGAAAATAAGCACGAAGAAATATCCACGGTAGTTTCCTTTTCTCTGTCTTTCAGTAAGCTTTTTCAGCTGCTTTTCTTCAGAGGCAATTATTTTTGCACTGCTTTTTGTTTTCATACACTTCACCTCATCCTAATATGGGTGTGTCACAGAATTCAACCTCTGCTTCGCCCTTGATGCCGTCAGACTCAAACACAACGATTTCATTTTCGCCCTCATTGAGAAGTGAAGCAGGTACATAAAGCGTCTGCTGAGGTCCGATTTCCCAGTATCTGCCGATATTGAAGCCGTTGATTGTTACGAAGCCCTTTGTGAAATTCTGAAGCTTCAGGAAGGTATCCTTTGCTTCATCAACTGCGAATGTGCCTTTATAGAACACGCTCTTTTCTTCAGGAGCTTCAGCACCAAAGGAAAGCTTATGAAGATTATCCATAGGAAGCGGATAAACTGTCCAGCCGAAATGGATTTTTTTGTCGATAAGCAGTCTTCCTGCAATACCCTTTTTACGCATCATTTTTGCACCGAAGTTGGCTCTGCCCATATTCTCTGTGATGATGGTAAGCTCGTCCCCTGCTTTAGCGCTGATTTTCAGTTCAAGGTTTTCATTTATGTAGCATATACCTGCAAGGTCACGGTTGATGTAAACCTGAGCTCTGTCACCTAGGCTTTCAAAAGAAAGTGTTGATTCGGTATAATCACGGTTAAGTGTTGTTCTGTAACAGGTAAAGCCGTAGCCGTAGCCGTATTTTTCCATACACTTGGGAACATCGGAATAAACAGGTGCTGAAAGATTTCCGAGGTTATCAAAAAGTGAAGCCGTTTCGGTAAGCTTTACCTTGCCGTATGCCTTCTTTTCTCTGTTCTGAGGCACTTCGGGAATGTCGTAGTCAACATATTTCTTTATGATCTCACGCACCTTCATATACTTTTCGGTTACGTCACCGCATTCGGTAAGAAGTGCATCATAGTCATAGCTTGTTACGTCAGGAGCAAAGGTTTCATAGTGATTTGCACCGCTTGTGAAGCCGAAGTTTGTTCCGCCGATGAACATATACATATTGACGCTGCCTTTTTTCAGCATATCGTCAACAACGCCTGCATAAACATCTGCATCGGTTGTGTGATGCTTTTCGTCACCCCATGCATCAAACCAGCCGTTCCACATTTCCATACACATTTTCGGTGCATCGGGGCAAAGCTCATCGTGAGCCTTGAAATTCTCTTCCACCCTGCTGCCGAAGTTGAGGGTTGAGAAGCAGCCTTCAACTGAGCCGTCAAGAAGATTATCCATTGATGTGCCGTCTGAGGTGAATAAAGGCACGTCAATTCCACGCTTTATATAGCCGTCACGGAGATATTTGAGATATTCTCTGTCATCACCGTAATAGCCGTATTCATTTTCAAGCTGCATCATAATGATGTTGCCGCCGTTGGTACAGAGAAGCGGTCTGATTTCTTCAAAAAGTCTGTCGAGATAACGGTCAAACTTTTCAATATATGCCTTATTTGAGCAGCGGATTTCCATTTCATCATCACACTGAATCCACCAGGGAAGACCACCGAATTCCCATTCTGCACAGATATACGGACCCGGTCTTACAATTGCCATAAGTCCCTCTTTTTCTGCAGTACGGATAAACTCTGCAATGTTGAGATTACCTGTGAAATCATATTCACCCGGCTGCTTTTCGTGCATATTCCAGGCACAGTAGGTTTCAACACAGTTAAGGCCCATGGCCTTCATTTTTCTGAAAATGTCTGTCCAGGTGTCAGGCATATTACGGAAGTAATGCACCGCACCTGAAATTATTTTTATGGGTTTTCCGTCTTTATAAAAATCCTTACCCCTTACTTCAAAAGTCATAGCTTTCTCCTTAAAATATATTTGCCTTAAATTTTATGCAAGAACTTCATCAATGAAGCTGCCGAGCATTGTTCTGTATTCTTCATCACCTATCATACATGACTGTGCATGGTCTGCGCCCTCAACAATGAGAAGCTGCTTTTTCTCTTGTGAGCAGGCCTCATAAAGCTCATTAACCATAAAGCACGGAACAAGACCGTCATCTGCACCATGAATGAAGAACATGGGAGTTTTTGCATTTTTAACGCTGTCAACAGGACGGATTTCTTCAAAATCAAAGCCGTTATTCTTCTTGTTTACATAGTTGACAGCACCGATAATTTTATCGTTCTTTTTAATGCCGAAGGTGCCGAGCTTGTATGAAAATAAATCTGTGGCAGCTGAGAAACCGCAATCGGCAACAACACCCTTTACGTTTTCGGGAAGCTCGTCTCTGCCGTTCATAAGCATTACTGTTGCAGAGCCCATTGAAACGCCGTGAAGAACAATTTTAATATCTTCACCGAAGGTTTCGTTCAGATATGTAAGCCACTTGAGACAGTCCTCTGTTTCATAGTAACCGAAGGTGCAGTGTGTTCCCTCGCTTTCACCTGAAGCAACGTGGTCAGGTAAAAATACATTATAGCCTCTGTCAACATAAAATTTGATTACACCGTTGAATTCTCTTTTGCCGCAGCTTCTGTAGCCGTGTGCACAAAAGAGGAAAATCTTGCTTTCATTCTGAGGCTTTACGTGAATACCCGTGAGCTTTTCTCCTCTGTCTGAGGTTATGTAATGTCTGTCATATCCGTATTCTTCAAGCCATTCAAGGTTGTTTTTGAGGTAATCTCCCAGATGTCCTCTGTCACAGCCTCCGATTTTATAATTGAGTGCTGTGGGAAGCTCAAATTTTCTGTTGAAAAGAATTTCGTCAGTAAGCACACAAAGACCGTAGCCGAGACCTACTGCACCAAGCACACTGCCTGCTGCACCTATTGTTGTTTTAATGATTTTGTTCATACAATTCTCCTTCTGAAAATCTGTTGTATCTATTTTAGCACAAAATGGAAAATATGCAATATATTTTGTTGTAAAGAGAGGAAATCTCTGTTATAATAATCGCAAAAGGACGGTGAAAAAAGTGTTTAACTTTTTTGTTGACAATTCAATGAGACAGTCTGATTGCTACTGCATTTCAGGCACTGATTTCAATCACATAAAAAATGTTCTCCGTATGAAAGAGGGCGATGAATTTCTCATAAGCTGTGACGGAAAGAGCAACCTTTGTGTTCTGAAGGAATTTTCAGGTGATACGGTTATTGCCGAAATCAAAGAAGAAGACTTTCAGGATACTGAGCTTCCCGTAAAGATATATCTTTTCGAGGGACTTCCCAAGTCTGACAAAATGGAGCTTATCATACAGAAATGTGTTGAGCTCGGAGTCTATGCAATAGTACCTGTCGAAATGAGCAGATGTGTTGTAAAGCTTGACGATAAAAAGAAAAAAAGCAAAATTTCACGCTGGCAGAGTATTTCTGAAAGTGCCGCAAAGCAGAGCAAAAGAAACACCGTGCCTGAAATCAAGGATGTTATGAGCTATAAAGAAGCTCTCCGTTTTGCAGAAGGTCTTGATCTTGTTCTTCTCCCCTATGAAAGCAAAAACGGAATGAAGGACACATCAGAGGCACTCAGTCAGATTAAAGCAGGTATGAGCGTGGGAATTATCGTAGGACCTGAAGGCGGCTTTGAAGAAAAAGAGGTTGAAGAAGCTCTCTCTGTCGGAGCTGAGGTTATTTCTCTCGGCAAGAGAATTCTCAGAACAGAAACCGCTGCTATTACCGCTGTAGGTATGTGTATGCTTTATACAGAAATGAATGTGGGAGAATGATGATGAAAGAACTTCCGATTAAATATAAAGAGCGTATGAAGACGCTTTTAGGTGAAGAGTTTTCCGATTATGAAAAAGCTCTTACAGAAGCACCTGTCCGTGCCTTCAGAGTCAACACAGAAAAGATAAGTCCTGATGAATTTGAAAAGCTCAACATCTTTTCCACGGAAAAGATTCCTTATGTAGAAAACGGATTTTATCTTGACTATGACAAAATCGGCAATCATCCCTTCCACCATGCAGGTATGATTTATGTTCAAGAGCCGGGTGCTATGGCACCTGCTGAGTGTGTGGAAATTGAAAGTGATTGGAAAATTCTCGATATGTGTGCTGCTCCCGGCGGAAAAAGCACACAGCTGAGAAATAAGCTTGGAGAAAACGGTGTGCTTGTTTCAAACGAAATCATCCCCTCCCGCTGCAAAATCCTTACGGGCAACATTGAGCGTCTCGGTCTTCGGAATACAGTTACAACCTGTATGGACACAAAGAAGCTAGCAAAAACCTTTCCTCACACCTTTGACCTTATTATGGTTGATGCTCCCTGCTCAGGTGAAGGTATGTTCCGTAAGGAAGAAATTGCCATTACGGAATGGAGCGAGGAAAATGTAAGAATGTGTGCTGTAAGACAGCAGGAAATTCTTGAAAACGCCTGTATCTGTCTCAAAGACGGCGGTTATATTGTCTATGCAACCTGCACTTTTTCACTTGATGAAAACGAAATGGTGATTGATCCATTTCTGCAGACACACCCTGAATTTGAGCTTGTGAAAGTTAAAGATGAGGTAATCGCAAATACCTCTGACGGAATTTTCTTTGATGGCTGCAAAACAGAAAATATTCACTTTGCAAGACGATTTTACCCTCACAAATCCAAGGGTGAAGGTCAGTTTATGGCTGTGCTTCACAATAAAAACGATTTCTTCGACACAGTAAAGAAAGAGAAAAAAGAAACGGTTAAAATTGATAAGTGCGTAACAGATTTTCTAAAAGATGTTCTCGTTTCATATGACGAAAGCCACGTTCTGATGTATAACGGCAACCCTGTTTATTTCACACCCGATTTTCCCATAAAAAAAGGCACCGCCTTTTCCTGCGGTGTGACTATAGGTGAAATCAAAAAGAATTATATTCTCCCCCACCATCAGTTCTTTATGGCTATGGGTAAGGATTTCAGAAGAAAAATTGAGCTTTCACCTGACAGCGAGCAAATGAAGAAATATCTTCACGGTGAAGAATTCGAAACTGACTGTGAAAACGGCTGGGCAGTTGTGACGGTAAACAATTGCAGTATCGGCGGGGTTAAGGTGGTTTCCGGAAGAGCAAAGAATCATTATCCGAAGGGATTAAGAACTAAGTAAATGCAGCCCCTTCCCTTTCAGGTCAGGCAAGATAAGGTTTAATGATTATAACACTTTGCTCCGATTATAAAGAATTGGAACAAACTTAATTGGCGGTAGCCTGCTATCCTTCACAGAGCAATTCAGACGCCATTATTCATTATTCATCAGCGAAGCGGCTTCATCATTCATTATTCATTAAAAGCAAAAAAGCCCCGAAGGGCTTTTTTTATTTTTTAAGTTCGATTCCTTTAGCTGAAAGTGAATCGATAATTGAATTTACAACGTTCATAACCTCGTCTCTTGTGAGAGTCTTTTCGGGATGAACAAAGAAGAGTCTTACTGTAATTGACTTTCCGTTTTCGTCTTCGTAGGTATCAACAACCTGAATGTCCTTGATAAGCTCACAATTAGCATTCTTTACTGCTTCGCCTACAGGTGCAAACTTGTCGGTTACGAATGAAAGGTCAATTTCAATTCCGGGGAACTTTGAGGGTTCGTCATACTTGATATCCTTAGCTCCGATTGCTGAGAATGCTCTGACATCGATTTCAGCAAAAACAACATTTGCCTTCTTGTCAATCTTCTTAAGCACTGTGGGATGAACCATACCGATTACACCGATTTCTGTGCCTTCACAGAAAATCTTGTTGAGGTTCTTCGGATGCTCATAGTTATGAGAGGGAGCTGTTGCCTCAAAGGTAAGACCTGCATGCTTGATGTCGCCTGTAAGAACTGTGAGAATGTCACGAAGCTCAAAATAAAGCTCAGCAGGTGTCTTTGTTTTTGAGAAAAGAGTAACTGCAAGGTTTTTCTTTTCGTTGCACTTGCCGTCTTCCTTAAGTCCGTCAACTGCTCTGCCCACTTCGAAAATTCCGAAAGAAGGAGCATACGCTGTGTTTGTCTTGAGCTGGCAAAGCTGAGTGGGAATGAGTGACTTACGAAGAGTTGCAATGTTGGGGTTTGTTGCGTTGGTAAGACCAACGTTTTCTTCAATTTCAATGCCGAGGCTCTTACATTCGTCATAGCCCATCCAGATGTAAGAATGAAGCTCGTGAAGACCGAAGCTCTTTACAAGAATATCCTTGATTCTGTCCTCTGTGGTCTTTTCCATATCAGCACGTACGGGATAAAGAGGTGACTTTGTTGTGTTGATATCGAAGTTGTCATAGCCGTAAATACGAGTGATTTCTTCGATGATGTCAGCCTTGATTGTAACGTCCTTTGTTGCTCTCCATGAGGGTACATCAACGCTGAAGCTGTTATCCTGAAGCTCTACACCGAAGCCGAGAGCCTTAAGAGTCTTTACAATTGTATCGTTGGAAATTTCAATACCTGTGTAACGGTCAACAAAGTTTTTGTCAAACTTAAGATTAATCTTATCGTAGTTGAAGCCTCTTTCATCTGTGAGAGCTGAAACCACCTTAGCGTCAGCATCGATATCCTGAAGAAGCTTGATGAATCTTGCAATTGCAGGAACAGTCATTTCAGGATCAAGACACTTTTCATATCTCATTGAAGCATCTGTTCTGTGAGCGAGCTTAACTGTTGACTTACGGGTTGAAACTGCGTTGAAGGTTGCTGATTCAAGAGTAAGAGTTGTTGTGTCTTCAACGATTTCGCTGTCAAGACCGCCCATAATACCTGCAATAGCAACAGGTGTGTCACCGTTACAGATCATAAGTGTGTTTGTGTCGATGTTTCTGTCAATACCGTCAAGTGTCTTGAAGGTGAAGGGTTCATCGAAGCGCTTGATTCTGATTTTCTCAACCTTTCTTGAGTCGAAAGCGTGCATGGGCTGACCCATTTCAAGCATAAGGTAGTTGGTAAGGTCAGCAAGAAGGTTGATGCCTCTCATACCGCAATAGAAAAGTCTGATTCTCATATTTACGGGGCTGACATTCTTTGTGATGTTGTCGAGCTTGATGCATGAATATCTCTGGCAAAGCTCGTCTTCAATTTTCATATCAATCTTTTCGAGATTGTCATACTCTGAAAGATCAACAGTTTCAAGAGCCTTGAGAGGTCTGTCTGCAATTGCAGCGAACTCTCTTGCAATTCCATAGTGACCCCAGAGGTCAGGACGGTTGGTAAGTGACTTGTTGTCAACTTCGAAAACGATGTCTTCGATTTCGTATACATTCTTGATGTCAGTACCGTTTGCAACATCCTCGGTAATATCCATAATACCTGAGTTGTCGTCACTGATGCCGACTTCCTTTTCGCTGCAGCACATACCGTATGAGGTATAACCTGCAAGTGCTCTCGGTGTGATTTCAATTTCACCGATTCTTGCACCGATTTTTGCAAAAGCAGTTTTCATACCCACTCTTACATTGGGTGCACCGCAAACAACATCTGTAAGCTGACCGTCACCTGCGTCAACCTTGAGAAGGTGAAGCTTCTTTGATTCGGGATGATCCTCTACTGATTTGATTTCAGCAACAACAATACCGTCGATATCGCTGCCCTTGAAGAAAATTTCGTTTTCTACCTCTGCTGTTGAAAGGGAGAAACGGCGGATAAGTTCCATTTTGTCAAGACCTGTAAAGTCAACAAAGTCTGAGATCCAGTTCATTGATAAAAACATAATTCAGTTTCTCCTTTCTTATTCGTCGTCTGTGAACTGTGACATAACCTTAAGCCTGCCACTGTTGAGGTCACGTATGTCTTTGATACCGTATTTCATCATAACGAGTCTTGTAAGACCAAGACCGAAAGCAAAGCCGCTGTATTCTTCGGGGTCAATACCGCCAGCTTTAAGCACTTCAGGATGAATCATACCGCAGGGGCAAAGCTCAAGCCAGCCGCTGTGTTTACATGAAGGACAGCCCTCACCGCCGCAGATAAGACAGCTGATGTCAAGCTCGAAACCGGGTTCAACGAAGGGGAAGAAGCCGGGACGGAGTCTTACCTTAAGGTCCTTACGGAATACCTCTGAAAGCATTGTTTTCATAAAATAGATAAGGTTTGAAATTGAAATATCCTTGTCTACCATTACGCCTTCCATCTGGAAGAAGGTGTTTTCGTGACAAGCATCGGTAGCTTCGTTTCTGAAGCATCTGCCGGGGAAAATTGCCTTGATGGGCACATTGTTGTTAACAAGGTCATCTCTGTACTTCTTATAGATTGCGTTCTGTGCAGCAGATGTGTGGGTTTTGAGAAGCTGACCGTTTGTGAGATAATAGGTATCCTGCATATCTCTTGCGGGGTGGTGCTTGGGGATATTAAGAGCTTCAAAGCACTCATAGTCAGTTACGATTTCTGAATAGTCTTCAACATGGAAGCCCATTGATTTGAAAATCTGTTCGCACTGACGCTGAACAAGAGTTACGGGATGATATGAACCCTCAGAGATATTAGCAGGCATTGAAATGTCAAGTTCGGGCATAGCCTCGATTTCCTTCTGAATTTCAAGCTCCTTGAGTTCCTTTGTTCTGTCTGCAATTTTGTCAGCAACTTCATTTTTAAGCTCGTTTACCTTCTGTCCGAAAGCTTTCTTTTCCTCAACTGAGAGGTCTTTCATTTCCTTGAGAAGGTCAGTTACGCTACCCTTTTTGCCGAGATACTTGACTCTGATGGCTTCAAGGTCAGCTGTATTTTCTGCTTTCATAAGCTCAGCAGAAAACTCTTCTTTCAAGAGAGCAATTTTACTGTCCATTTTTAGTTCCTCCTATAATTATAGAAAAATAAAAAAATCGCCTCACAAAAATGAGACGAAAAAATTCCGTGGTACCACTCAAATTGCAAAGGATAAAACTCCCTTGCCGCTTTAATTTGCTTTAATGCAGCAATTACATCCTGCTTTTCACAGGCAGCTCGTGAGGCGAAATTCACTTTCGGGAACAACGGATTTCTTGCACCAGACGAAATCCTCTCTGAGATGTCTTATCCGAAAACTACTGAAACTCAGTCATAGCCTTTAGACAATATCCTATGGATTATACAACAAATGTCGAGAGATGTCAAGAGTTTTAAATGCAAAATGCAAAGTGCAAAATGCAAAATGACTGACAGAGGGGTTAATGCGTTGCCTGACTCACTCCCTCCGTCTTTTTTGCTGAAAGCAAAAAATGCACCTCCCTCGGATAGGGAGGCAAAAGAGGCTCCCTCGGAGAGGAAG
>JAZRJR010000095.1:0-3132 GCA_045645885.1 Acutalibacteraceae bacterium
TAAGTGAGCCGTCCTTGTGATTGCCTGTAAGAAGGTTCACATAACCCTCTTTGGCAAGGTCAAAGCTATGATTGCTGTTACATTTATAGCATCTTTCCGTAAGGCTCAGTCTTTCTGAGCATACGGGACAAATCAGTTTTAACAAAATTACCACCCCGTTTTATCTGTAGCGGAGACCTTCGGTCTCCACCTTAAAGTTGAAAGTTAAAAGTTGAAAGTTAAGATAAGGTCGCACCTTTATACATTTATAACGGATAGTATTACTCTGCGGAGCAAATTAAACTTCATCGGGTAAAGAGTTGATTTTATCCGCCTTTACGGGTATAATTAATATAAACACGGCTATAACCGGAGCGGAGCTCCCCACATCTCAACTCTTAACTCTCAACTCTCAACTCTGAGTTGTGGAGACCGCAGGTCTCCGCTACACATCATTATACTATTAAATCTACATTTTATCAAGAAGGTATTCTATGGCTAAGGACAAAAATCAGAAAACCAACGCAATGCGTATTCTCGACAAAAACAAAATCCCCTACAAGGTCAACTACTACGAATGTGACGAATTCATTGACGGAATACATATTGCAGATATGCTTTCGCAAAGCTATGATATGACATTCAAAACCCTTGTGGCTCAGGGAAAAAGCTCAGAATATTTCGTATTCGTGCTTCCCATAGACAGAGAGCTTGACCTTAAGAAGGCTGCAAAAAGCGTAGGAGAAAAGTCTGTTGCTCTTCTTCACGTAAAGGACATCAAAAATGTAACAGGCTACATCCGTGGAGGCTGTACGGCAATCGGTATGAAAAAGCAGTACAGAACAGTTATTGACACCTCTGCTCTTTCCTTTGATGAAATCATCATAAGCGGCGGTGCTCTCGGTGTTCAGCTTTTCATTTCACCCTCTGATTTTCTGAAGGCCGCAAATGCAAAAACAGAAAATATTCTTACAGATTTGTGACAAATCAAAAATTCTTCATAAACTTATTGAATTTTGGAAAGTAATGGTATATAATCAATATATCAAGTAAGGAGGAATTTAATATGGCAGATTTTATCAAGCAGCTTGAAATTGTTTTTACAGACCTCTGGAATTACTTCTACGTTTTTCTTTGCCACCTCTGGGATAAAGATGTAGATGAAGACCTTATTGTAAAAGACGAAAAATAATTGAACAAAACTTCCGGCTGTTTCTCAAGTGGAGACAGCCATTTGTTATAAGGTGATATATATGATTAAAGATTATCTTGAAATCGGCAAAATTACAAGCACTCACGGAATCAGGGGTGAAGTACGTATAGAGCCCTGGTGCGACGAGCCTGAATTCCTTAAAAAGTTCAAGGTGCTTTATTTTGACAGCAAGGGTGAAAAGCCTCTCAAAATTGCCGTCCGTCCCAACGGTCATATGGCAATCGGAAAAATTGAGGGTGTTGACATTGTTGAAGAAGCAGCAAAGCTCAGAAACAAGGTGCTTTATATGAAAAGAAGCGATGCAAAGCTTCCTAAGGGCAAATATTTTATTGCTGAGCTTATTGACTGCAGGGTTATTGACGCTGACAACGAAGAGAAGGTTTACGGAATTCTTTCCGATGTTTCCGAGACAGGTGCAAACGATGTGTGGCATATTAAAGCAGATGACGGAAAAGAATATCTTATTCCTGCCATTCCCCCCGTTGTAATCGACACCGATGTTGTTTCGGGCATAATAAAAATAAGACCTCTGAAAGGTATTTTTGACGATGAGAATTGATATACTTACTCTCTTTCCCGAAATGTGCGAAACCGTGCTTTCAGAAAGCATAATCGGAAGAGCAAGAGAAGAAAAAAAGGTGCAGATAAACTGCCGTCAGATCCGTGACTACAGCACCGACAAGCACCGCCGTGTGGACGACACACCCTATGGCGGAGGTATGGGTATGGTTATGCAGGTTCAGCCCATTTATGACTGCTATACCGCCCTTTGTGAAGAAATCGGCAGAAAGCCTCACCTTATCTTTATGTCACCTCAGGGCAAGGTACTTACACAGAAAAGAGTCAAAGAGCTCTCTGAAATGGAAAACATTGCAATTCTCTGCGGTCACTATGAGGGTGTTGACGAAAGAGTTATTGAAGAAATTGTTGACGAGGAAATCTCTGTGGGTGATTATGTTCTCACAGGCGGTGAGCTTCCCGCTCTTATTCTTGCAGACAGCGTTTCAAGAATGCTTCCCGGTGTTCTCAAAAACGATGAGGCATACACCGAGGAAAGCCATTACAACTCTCTTCTTGAATATCCCCAGTACACAAGACCCTTCGAATGGCACGGAAAAGCTGTTCCGGATATACTGATATCAGGGCATCATAAAAATATTGAAAAATACCGCCGTGAAGAAAGTCTTAAAAGAACCTATCTCAGAAGACCTGAGCTTCTCAGCAAGGCAGAACTCACAAAAAAAGACATTGCTTTTCTTTCAGAATTCAAAAAGAGTCTGAAGAAAGCTGAAGAATAAGCTGTTTTCCCCTCGTTCTTTGTATTAAAACACAGTTTAATCAGCTTTAACTTGTGCATACTGCCATTGACATTAAAAACTTTGTAGTAAACTTGCACAAAAACCAAATCAAAAAATTGGCAATGTTTAGGCTTGCAAACGAAATAAATTAAAGTGATTTATTTTCATTGACGAAGAAAAGTTTTGTGGTATAATATGTAGGTAAACCTAAGCGACTAAATAAACTATACTATAACATGTGGGAGATTACAGATATGTTTGTTAAAGATGTAAAAGTTCAGAATCAGGTTGGTCTTCACGCTCGTCCTGCTACATTCTTCATCCAGAAGGCAAATGAATTCAAGTCATCAATCTGGGTTGAGAAGGAAGAAAGAAGAGTAAACGCTAAGAGCCTTCTCGGTGTTCTTTCCCTGGGTATTATGGGTGGCACAGACATCCGCATCATCGCAGGCGGTCCCGACGAGGAGCAGGCTGTTGAAGAACTCGTAAAGCTTGTTGAATCAGGCTTCACAGAATAAGATCTGAATAAAAAACATCTCCGCAAGTTATTTGCGGACAATTTTTTTGCAAAAAAGACACTGCACAATAAAGTGCGGTGTCTTTAGTGTTAATATATACCTCAGATGCCCGCAGGGCATTCCC
>JAZRJR010000096.1:0-12450 GCA_045645885.1 Acutalibacteraceae bacterium
TCCTCAAACTGACCGTTTTCATCAAGAAAAACGTTGCTGGTTGTTGTAGCGGCTGTAGTTTCAACAGCATCTACAGTTGCTTCAAGAAAAATTACAATGTTTTTAATCATAAGTAAGATACCTCCTTTATTTGGAATATAATATCATAATTACTTGTGTTTTTCAACCGTCAACTTGACAAAAGGGTAAATTAAATATATAATTTGAAAATGAAATTCAAATTCAATTTTGCTTTGAGGTGTTACGATGTCATCTACATACAAAACCAGACAAAAACAGCTTATACTGTCTTTTTTATCAGAAAACATTGATCAGCAATTTGCTTGTGAAGATATTGCTGAAATTCTTAAAAACAACGGTACACCTGTAGGCAAATCAACTGTCTACAGATATCTTTTAAAGCTCGAAGAAGAAGGAAAGGTACGCAAATTTACAGAAAACAGCAGTAAAAGTGCCTTTTTCAGATATATCGGAAATAATGACAGCTGTAACGAACATCTCCATCTGAAATGTCTTTCCTGCGGTGATTTTATACATCTTGACTGTGAACTTATGGATGATATAAGTGTACATCTTGTAAAAGACCATCATTTTAAAATTGACAATTCAAAGACTGTTCTTTACGGTTTATGTGAAAACTGTAATCAGGTAAAGGAGTAAAATTATGCCGCTTATCAGTTCTAAAAATGTATATCTGAGTTATGAGAATACCAGTGTTGTTGAAGATCTTAATTTTACTGTGGAAAAAGGGGATTATTTGTGCATTGTCGGTGAAAACGGCAGCGGAAAAAGCACCCTTATCAAGTCAATTTTAGGACTCAAATCAACAACTTCAGGTCATCTTCACTTCGGTGACGGATTAAAATCAAATGAAATAGGCTATATGCCGCAGCAGAACACTGTGCAGAAGGATTTTCCTGCAAGTGTTTCTGAAGTTGTTCTTTCCGGTTGTATAACAGGTAAAAAAGGCAAGATTTTTTTCGGAAAAGATCTCAGAAAACTTGCAGAAGAAAACATGAAAAAACTCGATATATATGATATCAGGAAGAAATGCTTCCGTGAGCTTTCAGGCGGTCAGCAGCAGAGGGTTCTTCTTGCAAGAGCGTTATGTGCAACCAAAAAGATTCTCCTTCTTGATGAGCCTGTTACAGGACTAGATCCTATTGCAACTTATGAGTTTTATGAGCTTATAAGAAAAATCAATTCAGAATACGGAATAACGGTTGTTATGGTTTCGCACGATCTCGTTTCAGGCATTCATTATGCAAGTCACATTCTGCACCTTAAGAAAAACGACAGTTATTTCGGTACAGCTGAAGAATATCTTAAAAGTGACATTTATAAAGAGTTTTCGGGAGGTAAGCAGATATGACACAGATTTTTGAAATGCTTATGACTGAAACTTTTCTGACAAGAGCACTTATTGTCGGTGTTCTGATCTCTGTTTGTTCCGCTTTGCTCGGAGTCAGTCTTGTTCTGAAAAGATTTTCTATGATAGGCGACGGACTTTCTCATGTGGGCTTCGGTGCCATGGCAATTGCCGCTGCTGCAAATATTGCTCCTCTCTGGCTGGCTTTACCTGTTGTTATTATCAGTGCTTTTTTACTTCTCCGAATGAGCGAGAAAGAGAAAATCAAAGGCGATGCAGCAATTGCACTGCTTTCAACAGGCGCTCTTGCCATCGGTGTCATGGTTACATCTATGACCACAGGTATGAATGTTGACATTTATAACTATATGTTCGGCAGTATACTCACCATGAAGCAGACTGATATAGTTATAACATCTGTTCTCGCTGCAGTTGTAATAACTCTTTTCGTTGTGTTTTACGATGAAATTTTTGCTGTTACTTTTGATGAAAGCTTTGCGAAAGCAACAGGTACAAAAGTGTCTGTTTACAATATGCTTATAGCGTCGCTTACGGCAGTAACTATTGTTATCGGTATGCGTATGATGGGTGCTCTACTCATATCTTCGTTGATAATTTTTCCTTCAGTAACATCGATGAGACTTGCAAAAAGCTATAAAAAAGTTATAATAAGCAGCTGCATTATCTCGATATTCTGTTTTGTAAGCGGTCTGATTTTTTCTGTTAAACATTCAGCACCCACAGGTGCCAGTGTGGTGTGCATAAACTTATTCGTTTTTGTTTTGTTCAGCATTCTCAGAAAAATTGCGGATACAACCTTCACTGTACATAAAAAATATACCAGAAGTATTTTGTCAGTGATTACTTTGGCGGTATTTTGTTTTTCTTTTCTGTTTGCTTTTTCTGCAGGTGACTTTACTTTTCATAATCAGACCAAAGACCGGATCAGTATTGTTACAACGGGGTTTGCAAGCTATGATTTTGCAAGACAAATTGCAAGAGAAAAAGCAGAAGTTGTTATGCTTTTGTCTCCCGGTGAAGAAAGTCATACCTTTGAGCCTACTCCTGCTGATATAAGTCTTATAAACGATTGCGACTTATTCATATATGGCGGCGGTGAATCTGAAAAATGGGTTGAAACTATCATCGGTTCTTCAGAATCAGCTGTCAGAAGCCTTAAAATGATGGATGTTACTATACTTTGTGAAGGTGAGCATCATCACCACAACGACGAAGAGCACACTCATATTGAAAGCGATATATATGATGAGCACGTTTGGACATCTCCCGAAAACGCAATTCGTATCTGTGAGGCTGTTTTTGATAAACTTGTTGAAGCAGACAGTATAAATGCTGAAACTTACAGTGAAAACAAAAATGCATATATAGCTAAGCTGAAGGAACTCAGCGAAGAAATAAAGCACACGGTTGAAGCTTCAGAAAAAAATGAGATTTACATCGGTGACCGTTTTCCAATGTTGTATTTTTGTGAGGAGTACGGCATTGAATACCATGCAGCCTTTCCGGGTTGCAGCGCACAGGTTGAAGCTAACCCTACTATTATTTCTGAGCTCATTTATGCAATGAAAAATAACGAAGCAGATGTTGTTTTTAAGGTTGATCTCAGCTCAGGTCTTGTTGCAGAAACAATAAGTGAAGAAACAGGTGCCGAAGTGGAAACGCTTTATTCTTGTCACGTTGTTTCTGCGGATGATTTTGCAAACGGAGAAACATATTTAAGCCTTATGCAAAAAAATCTTGAAGTATTAAAAAAAGCCTTGAATTGAAATCTAACAATTAATAAATAAACATAACGAAGTTTTTCATTCTCAAATGTTGATTTAAACGCGAAAATATAGTATAATTAATCAGTTAATTATTGATAATAAAAGGAAAATACAAAATGGCAGTAAATTTAATATATAAAGCTATGCCTACAGTAGCTCTCAGAGGAATAGTTCTTTTTCCGGGAATGAGCTTTCATTTCGATGTAGGCAGAAAAAAATCAATAGCAGCAGTCAAAGCTGCGATGCATGGAAATCAGAAAATTTTTCTTGTAACACAGAAGGATATTTCTGATGAAGAACCTGCAAGCAATGCGCTTTTTGATATGGGCGTAATTGCGGAAATCAAGCAGGTCATCAAATCAACCGATAACAATTTTATGCGTGTGGTTGTTGAAGGTATATGCAGAGCTTCTGTCTCAGAAATTCTGCAGTCATCACCTTACTTTATCACCGATGTAAAAGAGAAGAAAAATCAGAAAATCAAAGCTGAACATACCGAACGCGCAAAAGCTGCAGTGAGAATGACAAAAGAGCTTTTTGATGCGTATGTACATCTTTCACAAAGGGATGTTGACGAGGCGGTTGCCAAGGTATTCTTCACTGATGATGCTGGTGAAGTTGCTGATATTGTTGCAGGTAACACAATACCTAAATATGAAGCGCGACAGGAATTGCTTGAAGATCTTAACCCTGTTACAAGGCTTGAAAAGCTTTACGCACTTTTAAAAGAAGAGGTTGAAATACTCAAATGTGAAAATGACCTTGAAAGCAAAGTTGAAAGTGTTATGGAGAAAAATCAGAAGGAATACTATCTCCGAGAAAAAATCAAAGTGATTTCTGAAGAATTAGGCGACGGCGAGGATTCGCTTTCTGAAATTGAAAAGTACAGAAAAAAGATCAGCACTCTTTCCTGTACCGATGAAATCAGACAAAAACTTACTAGCGAATGTGACAAGCTTTCAAAAATGCAGGGAAATACTGCTGATGCAACTATTTGCAGAACTTATCTTGATACTGCACTTACCATACCTTTCGGTGTATACACAACCGATAATTATGATCTCGGACGTGCTGAAAAAATTCTTGACGATGACCATTTCGGACTCAGAAAAATCAAGGAACGTTTCATAGAAATGCTTGCGGTTAAAGCAAGAACAAATGATGTGAAAGGTCAGATAATCTGTCTCGTCGGACCTCCGGGTGTCGGCAAAACATCAATTGTTCGTTCCGTTGCAAAAAGCATGGGCAGAAAATATGTCAGACTTTCACTTGGCGGTGTAAGCGATGAAGCTGAAATAAGAGGACACAGAAAAACATATGTTGGCGCTATGCCCGGCAGAATTGTTAATGCTCTCATAACAGCAAAAACCGCTAATCCTATTATTCTTCTTGATGAAATTGACAAGCTTGGAAGAGATTACAAGGGTGATCCCGCTTCAGCAATGCTTGAAGTTCTTGACCCTGAACAGAATTTCTCTTTCCGAGACAACTTTATGGAGTTTCCTATAGATCTTTCAAAGGTTCTTTTTATAACAACAGCAAATGATGTATCTACCATTCCGCAGCCTCTTTACGACAGAATGGAGGTTATTGAGCTTACAAGCTATACACCCGAAGAGAAGTTTATGATCGCAAAAAATCATCTTATCAAAAAGCAAACTCACATGCACGGACTCAGCGGAAGAAATATCAGATGGAATGACGATGCTGTAAGATTCATCATTGAAAGCTACACTCGTGAAGCAGGCGTACGCCGTCTGGAACAGACAATCGGTGCAATATGCAGAAAATGTGTTGTCCGACTTACAGATTCCGAAACGAAAAGAATTACCGTTACAAAAGCTATGGTCATGGATTTACTCGGACCGGAGAAATTCAAAAAAGAAGAAATTCTTTCTGAAGACGAAATCGGCGTTGTAAACGGTCTTGCGTGGACAAGCGTGGGCGGTGAGCTTCTTCAGGTTGAAGCAGTTACAATGAACGGTGACGGTAAGCTTGAGCTTACAGGCTCTCTTGGTGATGTTATGAAAGAATCAGCAAAAGCCGCATATAGCTTTATCCGTTCCAAAGCTGATAAATATGGCATTGACGATGAGGTGTTTACTAAAAAGAATATTCATATCCATGTACCTCAGGGCGCCGTACCAAAAGACGGACCCTCTGCAGGTGTAACTATAGCAACTGCACTTCTTTCTGTGCTATCAGGCAGAAAAGTCCGTCAGAATGTTGCAATGACAGGTGAGATTTCTCTCACCGGCAGAGTTATGCCCATAGGCGGTCTTAAGGAAAAATCAATGGCCGCTTATAAATCCGGTGTAAAAACTGTGATTATCCCTGAAGACAACAAGCCTGATTTATATGAAATCGACGATGTTGTAAAAGCTGCAATTAATTTTGTTTCAGTTTCGAAGCTTGATGAAGTTTTTGAAATTGCAGTTTGTGACAAAGTTGAAACAATCGAGACAAAAGTAAGATTTTCACCCCATGATATTATTATAAGAGACAGGAGAGATACTGATGAAATACGATAATGCCGCTTTCGAGTGTTCATTCGGCACTGCCGCTCAGCTCAAAGCATCAGATTTGCCTGAAGTTGCATTCTCAGGTCGTTCCAATGTCGGCAAAAGCTCTCTGCTCAATAAACTAATGGGTAGAAAATCTCTTGCAAGAGTCAGCTCAATGCCGGGAAAAACAGTCACTATAAACTTTTTTAAGCTTGATATGTGTCGCTTTGTTGACCTTCCGGGTTACGGTTATGCAAAGGTTTCAAATGCTGAAAAGCTTCGCTGGTCAGAGCTTATGGAGCATTATTTTTCATCAGGCAGAGATATCAGACTTGTCGTTCAGCTTATTGATATGCGACACGCACCGTCCAGGCAGGATATTGAAATGATTGAATATATGAAAGAGAATAATATTCCTTTCGTTGTTGCTCTTACAAAGTGTGACAAGCTCAACAAAACCGAGAGAATGAATATGCTTGAAGAAATCTGCGGAATTCTTACGAAATACGGCAATATAAGCGTAGTTCCTTTTTCGGCAACCAAAGGTGACGGTGTTGAAGAACTCAGAAATCTGATTGAAAAATCCCTTGTTTAAGGACGTGTAAAAAAATGAAAAAAGTATTTTCAGATAAAATGAAACAAAATCCTATTATCATCGGTATTAAGGATTTGTCCAATCTTGATGATGCCCTTCAGAGTGACTGTGAAATTGTATTTTTACTGTGCGGAACAATATTTAACCTTAAGGAGCTTACTACCAGGATAAAAAACAGCGGAAAGCTTGTGTTTATACATGTAGATCTTGTAGAAGGCTTTTCAAAGGATGCAACAGCGCTCAAATATATAAACGAGGAAATAAAACCTGACGGAATTATTTCAACAAAAAACAGTCAGCTTAAAGTTGCCAAAAGTCTTGGTCTTCTAACAGTGCAGAGAATTTTTATAATCGATTCACTTTCGATTGATACAGCTATTAAGGCTTCACAGGTAATTGAACCTGATGCTATTGAAATAATGCCGGGAATTATGCCGAGAATCACAAAGCAGCTGAGCTCAGAGCTTGATGTTCCTGTTATTGTCGGCGGGCTTATCAGTGAAGAAGATGAAATAGTGAACGCACTTTCAAACGGAGCTTTAGGCGTTTCAACATCATGCAAAAATCTCTGGAGGTTTAAAAAATGATTACTATCAGAAAATACGAAGAAAAAGACAGAGAAAATCTTCTCAGAATCTGCATTGAGACATCGTCACTTCCGACTGAAACCAAGGAAGATCTCGATTTTCTCAATCTTATGTTCAATGATTATTATGCAATTGTTGAACCGGGAAACTGCTTTGTTGCAGCCGATGACAACGATGAAGCAGTAGGATATATTCTTTGTGCAGAAAATTTTGACAGGTACTATAAAACATTTAAAAGCCTTTATATCCCTATGATTAAAAAGCTTGGCATCAGGTATTATGTTATGGCAATGTCAGAAATCGGTGTACACAGCCTTTTCAGAAAAAAATATCCTGCGCATCTTCATATTGATATTTTACCTGTTTGCCAGGGTAAGGGTACAGGTACTGCTCTTATGAATGAACTCAAAGATCATCTGAAGGAAAAGGGTGTTGATTCATTAATGCTGTCCTGCGGTATGGGAAATGAGAAGGCAATCAGATTTTACAAAAAAAATAATTTCAGAATGATTGCAAATATTCTCGGCTCTTGTATAATGGTCAGTGAATTTTAATCGGTATATTTTATTCTTTTTCGCTCATAATAAAACTAAAAAGGAGTGAATCAGAATGTTACTTGATAAAATTGCATTGCTTCTTACCGTTATCGGCGGTATCAACTGGGGACTTGTCGGTCTTTTCCGTTTTGATCTGGTTGCATGGATTTTCGGCGGTCAGGGAGCAATAATTTCCAGAATTATCTATACCGTTATTGCGCTTGCTTCAATCTGGTGTATTTCGCTTCTTTTCAGAAGCACAGATGCTGAAGTAAGAAAGAACAACGAATAATTCAGACTGTCGCTGTGAGCGGCAGTGTACATAAAATTGGAGGATTCTATGATTGAGTATATTAAAATGATCATTATATCGCTTATAAGCAGTGTTATGATGCCTTTGCCGGTTTCTTCTTCGGCACACACATCTTTCCTGAACAAAGCTTTAAGCTATACAACTGACGGATCTGTTCTCGCGTTTTATTATGCAGTTTTCTCGCTCGCTTTTTGTGTTGTAGTTTTTTTCAATCTGAGAAAAATTTATTCGAAAGTGGTTACATCTTTCTTCATTTCAAAAGCGAAGAGCACCAAGACAGCTTCAGCTTACAAAAAAGTCGGCAGAAACATCCTGCTTTCACTTATTCCTCTCGCAATCCTCTACATACCTGTAAATGATGAATTGCTTATCATCGATTATTTCGATAAATTTTTATCGTCCAGCGGACTGCTTCTTTCAGCTTTCACAAGCATAATGAGTTCCTTTGTTATTGTAATTGCAATGTGGTACACAAAGCAGAAGAATGCACCGCTTAAAAGAGCCGCAAACACAAAAACTGTAATGCGCTCTGCATTTTATGAGCTTGTAGCGTTTGGTGTGCCCGGTATGTCAAAAATCACACTCGGAAGTGTGAATATGCTTATCTGTGACATTGAACCGAGAGTTATAATGCGTGAAGTTTATCTTTATGTTACACCGCAGATTTTCATAGTAAGTCTGATAAAAATAATCAGAGGACTTGTAATTGATCTTGTTGTTGATCCGCTTGCAATAATTATCGGTGCAGTTATCGGTATCATTGCAACCGCAGTTATAATTCATTTTGTCAGCAGAGTCAATATGCGTAAATTACTTGGCTTTTTTGCTGCATATTCAGCGGTGTTCGCAGCAGCAACATTCATAATGTCACTTGTTTAACGGAGAAATAAAATTATGGCAAACACAAAAAAAGGTAAAACCTCTTCAGGAAATACCAAGAAAAAGAACACTACAAAAAAATCATCTGCAAAGACTTCACCTAAGAAGAAAACAGATTCAAAATATGTTGGCAAAAAAGAAAGAACTGTAAGTTTTGTTGATGCATATTACAATGCTATAATGCTTTGCTACATATTCGGAGCAATTCTTCTTGCTGTTTTTGCTATTGTTAAAGGCTTTAATTTATGGTCAACAATACGAGGCTCTCTGTTTGCAATTTTCGGCGCCGGTTTTTATGTTTTGATTGTCGAGATGCTTGTAGTGGGCATCAGAATGGGACTTCACAACCTTAAAAGAAGCTTCAAGGTAACAAATATTACAGGTGCAGTAAGTGTAGCCTGCGTTTCAGGTCTTTTCCATTTGCTTCAATATTCTATAAACGACGGTGGCTTTGCTGAGTGGAAAGAGCAATTTATTGATGCGGCAACCGTCAGCTTCAATGCACCCGGTTTCAAACCTTTCGGCGGAATTTTAGGTGCAATTTTCGGCGGTGTTCCACTTCATGCATTCGGTAAGCTTGGCGCATTCATCACTCTTACCGCAATACTCATTGTTTGTTTATACTTCTATCTCAATATTGATACGAATTCATTTGGAGACACGGTTTCAGGTGCTATTAACGATTCGAAAGAAAAAATTACAAATACCAACGAACAACTCAGAATCAAAAATGAAGAAAGAAGAAAAATCAGAGAAGAGCAGCGTGCCGCTCAGGCTGAAGCAGCAGCTCTTGCCGCTGAATTAAAAGCAAAAGAATCAAAAGAAAATGGCTCAACTTTTGATTTTAACGAAACAAAAGTTGAAAACGATCTTGATAAATTCAACGAGGAAAAAGTTACATATAGAGGGGACAGTGTGTTCACTTATCCGTCAAACTATACTGCAAAAGCACAGAACAACACTCCTCAGAACAGAAATACAGCCAAAAATTCTGCAGGTTTTATTTCAGCAGGTACAGCAACAGTCAAGCCGCCTGTAAATATTTTCGCTGACAAAAAGAAGCCGGTTGAAGCTGAAGAAGATGTAAGTCTTCATCATGAAGCGCCTGTCCAGGAAATTGATTTCGGTGAATTTACTGAGATAATAACAGAAGAAACCGAAGGCGAGCTTTCTGAAGATGCATCTGAAATTGTAAAAGATGCCATTGCAACTGCAAAGGCAAACAGACAGAAAAATATCGATGAAGTAAATAACTATAAAGAAAAGCAGAAGAAAGTCAAAGAGTACAAGCTTCCGTCTGTTGATTGTCTCAATCAGCCGAAATTTGAAAATAATGCTGACTTCACCGATGAAATGCAGGTAACTGCAAAGAAGCTTGTTGAAGTATTGATGAGCTTCGGTGTTGAAACAAGACTTATCGGTGCATCAAGAGGTCCTTCAGTTACAAGATATGAGCTTTCACCTGCACCTGGTGTAAAAATCAGTAAAATAACAAATCTTTCTGATGACATAGCACTCGGACTTGCTTCTACAGGTGTTCGTATTGAAGCGCCTATTCCCAATAAGGCAGCAGTAGGTATTGAAGTTCCTAACAGAACACGTTCAACGGTTACATTCCGCGAAATGATTTCATCAAAGGAATTCAAAAACAACAACGGAAAGCTTCTCAATGTTGCACTCGGTAAAGATATTGCAGGTAACATCTGCTGTGCTGACCTTGCGAAAATGCCTCACTTGCTTATAGCAGGTACAACGGGTTCAGGTAAATCGGTTTGTCTTAACGGTATGATTGCAAGTATTCTTTACAATGCAACACCTGAACAGGTCAAGCTTCTTATGATTGACCCGAAACAGGTTGAATTTACTGTTTACAACGGTATACCGCACCTTCTTGTTCCTGTTATCACAGATGCAAGAAAAGCTGCAGGCTCACTTGCCTGGGCAGTAGGTGAGATGGAAAACAGATACAAGGCATTCACTCAGTTCGGCGTGCGTGATATTGCATCATTCAACAAATATGCGGAATCACATCCTGAAATCGATTTTATGCCTCAGATTGTTCTTTTCATTGACGAGCTTAATGACCTTATGATGGTTTCACCTAAAGAAGTTGAGGACTCAATCTGCCGACTTGCTCAAAAAGCACGTGCCGCAGGTATGCATCTTGTAGTTGCAACACAGAGACCTTCAGTTGACGTTATTACAGGTATAATCAAGGCCAACATTCCCTCAAGAATTTCGCTTTCAGTATCTTCACAGGTTGACTCACGTACAATTCTTGACTCGATAGGTGCTGAAAAGCTTCTCGGTAACGGTGATATGCTCTTCGCACCTGTCGGCGTAACAAAGCCCGTCAGAATTCAGGGTGCATATCTTTCAGATGAAGAAATCGGCAATATTGTTTCATTTATCAAAAATCAGGTCAATGCCGAATATGATGATGAAATTATGCAGGAAATTGAAAAGAATGCAGTTGCAGAAACCACAAAGAAGAAAGGTGCTGCAGCAGAAATTCAGGAAGATACAGACGGTCAGTACGATTCGCTTATAGATGAGGCACTCAACATAATCACGCAGCTCGACACAGCTTCAACAACTGTACTTCAGAGAAAGCTCCGTGTCGGCTATGCAAGAGCTGCAAGAATTGTTGATGAGCTTGAAGAACTCGGATACATAAGTTCGCCAACAGGAAACAACAAAGCGAGAAACGTACTCATTACACGTAATCAATATCTGGAGATGAAAGCAGGCACAACACAAAGTGCTGATGATTTTGATGTGCTTTCAGATTAAGGAGTTACAATGAACAGCTTTTTACCCCTTAGTAAAAAAGATGCTCTCGAAAGAGGGTGGGACGAGATTGATTTCGTCTATGTAATAGGCGATGCATATGTTGATCATCCCTCTTTCGGACCTGCAATTATATCCCGTGTGCTTGAACACAACGGGTTTACTGTCGGTATGATTTCTCAGCCCGACTGGCACAATACTGATGACTTTATGATTTACGGAAAACCCAGATTGGGTTTTTTCGTTTCATCAGGTAATATCGACTCAATGGTGGCTCATTATACTGCAGCAAAAAAGAAACGTAGTGACGATGCATATACACCCGGCGGTAAAGCAGGAGCAAGACCTGACAGAGCTGTAATTGTATATTGCAACAGAATACGTGAAGCATATGGTGATATTCCCATTATAATCGGCGGTCTTGAAGCTTCTCTCAGACGCTTTGCTCATTATGATTATTGGGATGATAAAATCAGACGTTCCATAATTTTTGATTCTCAGGCTGATTTGATTTCTTACGGTATGGGTGAGAAACAAACTGTTGAGATTGCTGAAAGACTCAGAAACGGTGAAAGCATCAAAGATATGCGTGATATACGCGGAACCTGCTATGTTTGCGATGTTACAGAAACACCTCTTTCAGGCGCTGAGTGTCCTTCGTATGAAAACGTCTTAAAAAATAAAAAAGAGTATGCAGTCTCCTGCAGAATCCAACAGGATGAGCAGGATCACATCAGAGGTAAACTGATAAAGCAACGGCACGGCAATAAGATGCTTGTTCAGAACCCGCCCATGCCACCGCTTACAACTGAAGAGCTTGATGAAATATATGCCTTACCTTATATGAGAACATATCACCCTTCTTACGAAGAAAAGGGCGGTGTTCCGGGTATCGAAGAGGTAAAATTCTCAATTACTCATAACCGTGGTTGCTTCGGTGGATGCAATTTCTGTTCAATTGCACTTCATCAGGGCAGATATGTAACTTCAAGAAGCAAAGAGTCCATTCTTAAAGAAGCTGAGCTTCTTGCCGGTATGCCTGACTTTAAAGGATATATTCACGATGTGGGAGGTCCGACCGCTAATTTCC
>JAZRJR010000097.1:0-89390 GCA_045645885.1 Acutalibacteraceae bacterium
CATCTGGTCAGTAAGTGAGAAGGGAGGATAAACTGCAATTGAGTCACCTGAGTGTACACCGGCTCTTTCGATGTGTTGCATAATACCGGGAATAAGTACATCCTTACCGTCAGAAATAACGTCAACTTCAATTTCAGTACCGCTCATATACTTATCAACAAGTACAGGATTTTCAATACCTGTTGAAAGAATCTTCTTCATATATCTTTCAACCTCAGCATCGTTATGAACAATCTGCATATTCTGACCGCCGATAACGTATGAAGGTCTGAGAAGCACGGGATAAGTAAGGTCATTAGCTGCCTGAAGAGCTTCTTCAAGTGTCATAACACCTGTTCCCTTAGGACGAAGGAATCCGAACTTTTCAAGAAGAGCGTCAAACTTTTCTCTGTCTTCAGCTGTGTCAATACCTTCCTGAGATGTACCGAGAATCTGAATACCGCTGTCATCAAGGAACTTTGTAAGCTTGATAGCAGTCTGTCCGCCGAAGGCTACAACGACACCAACGGGCTTTTCAACCTCAATGATGTTCATTACATCTTCAGGACAAAGAGGCTCAAAATAAAGTCTGTCAGCTGTGTCATAGTCAGTTGAAACAGTTTCGGGGTTGTTGTTTACAATAACAACATCATATCCAAGTTCCTTAAGAGTCCAGACGCAGTGAACTGATGAATAGTCAAATTCAATACCCTGACCGATTCTGATAGGACCTGAACCGAGAACCATTACAACGTCCTTGCCTGAACGCTTGAAGCGTCTTGATTCACAAGCCTTGTCGTATGATGAATAGAAATAAGGAGTTGTTGCGCTGTATTCTGCAGCACAGGTATCAACCATCTTATAGCTTGCGCTTCTGTGGAATGATTCGGGGAATGAACAGAACTTGCGGAGAGTCTTATCATTATAACCGAGCTTTTTAGCTCTGAGATAAGTTTCTTCGTCAATTTCTTTGCCTTCGATTTCTGTTTCAAAATCAGCAAGGTTGCGGAGCTTTTCAATGAACCACTTGTCAACTCTTGTGATTTCGTTGATTGTTTCTGTTGAAACACCTGCCTTGATAGCCTCAAAGATGGTGAAGATTCTTCTGTCATCCTGTTCTTCGAGTCTTTCGAGTAAGGGTTTGTCGCTGATAGGATCAGCATTGAGAGTGTCAAGTGAAATTTCAGCACCTCTGACAGCCTTCATAATAGCTTCTTCAAATGACTGACCGATTGACATAACCTCACCGGTAGCCTTCATCTGTGTGCCGAGCTTACGGCTTGAACCGAGGAATTTATCGAAGGGCCACTTGGGGAACTTACAAACAACATAGTCAACTGAAGGCTCGAAGCAAGCAATTGTTTCACCTGTGATATCGTTGGGAATTTCATCAAGATTATAACCGAGAGCAAGCTTTGTTGTCATCTTTGCAATAGGATAACCTGTTGCCTTTGAAGCAAGAGCAGAAGAACGTGAAACTCTGGGGTTAACTTCAATTACTGCATATTCAAATGAGTCAGGATTAAGAGCAAACTGACAGTTACATCCACCGACAATCTTAAGAGCGCTTACAATGTCAAGAGCAGCGTTCTTGAGCATATTGTACTCTTTGGGTGAAAGTGAAAGTGCGGGAGCCACAACGATACTGTCACCTGTATGAACACCAACAGGGTCAAAGTTTTCCATTGAGCAGATAGCGATTGTGTTACCTGCTGAGTCACGCATTGTTTCAAACTCAATTTCTTTCCAACCCTTGATGTACTTTTCAACAAGAATCTGTGTGATAGGTGAAGCATCAAGACCTGTCTTTGCAATAATTCTGAGTTCGTCTTCGTTATAAGCAACACCGCCACCTGCACCGCCGAGAGTGAAAGCAGGACGTACAATAACGGGATAACCGATCTGCTTTGCAATAGCAAGTGATGTTTCAATGTCATATGAAATTTCTGAAGGGATGCAAGGCTGATTGATGCTTTCCATTGTATCTCTGAAAAGCTGTCTGTCTTCAGCCTTATCAATTGCTTCAACATCAGTACCGATAAGCTTTACACCGTTTTCCTGAAGGAAGCCTTCCTTCCAGAGCTGCATTGAAAGAGTAAGACCAACCTGACCGCCGAGACCTGCAAGAAGTGAGTCGGGCTTTTCAAGCTTGATAATTCTCTTGAGTGTTTCTGTTGTGAGAGGCTCAAGATAAATTTCATCAGCAAGAGCCTTATCTGTCATAATTGTTGCAGGATTGGAGTTTACAAGAACAACATTCATGCCTGCATCTTTAAGCACACGGCATGCCTGAGCACCCGCATAGTCGAACTCAGCGGCCTGTCCGATAACAATAGGACCTGAACCGATAACAAGAACTTTTTTAATATCTTTATTCAGCGGCATTGTTAAACTCCTCCAATAATTTTTCTATTTTTTCTGCTACATAGTCAGCGTTTGCTTCAAACTGAACCGAAAGAGCAAAGCTGTCTTTATATTCAATACCTTCAACTGTCTTATCGTTACCGTTGAAGTGGCTTACCTTACCCTCTTTCATACTGTCTTCCTTAACAGCATAGTTGTGGTTCTGAGAAGTGATAAGAGTTCTTGCTGTACCCACAACCTTTGAAGGCTGATTTCCGCCGTGATGACCGTAAGAAAGCTTCATGATTTCAGCACCCTTAGCAATAGCCATAATCTGATGACCGAGACCGATACCAAACATGGGAAGCTTACCCATAACCTTCGCAATTTCTGAAGCAGCATCAGCCATCTCTTCGGGATTACCTGCACCCTCTGAAAGAATCACAGCCTTTGCACCGAGAGCAATAATTTCTTCAGCCTTAGTGTCATAAGGAAGAACTGTAACCTTATAACCCTTCTTTGCAAGCTCAGTTTCAAGCTTCTTTGTTGAACCGAAGTTTACAATTGCAAGATGGTCTTTCACTTCAAGACCTGCAATATGCTCTGACACTTCTTTTGAAGCAGTGTTTTTAACTGCATCAACTATTTTATAGCTTTCAAGAGCTGATAAATCAGCAGGAATTTCATCACAGATAATTGCTGTCTGAATACCGCCGTCTCTGATAATATTTGTAAGCTCTCTTGTATCAACACCGTAAATACCGGGAATACCGTTATCCTTAAGGAACTTATCAATGTCATATTCACATCTGAAGTTTGAAGGTGCCTTACACCATTCACGGACTACATAACCGTTCAAAGCAGGTTTACCGATGAAATCTTCTTCGATAATACCGTAGTTACCGATTGTCGGGAATGTCTGAGCAACAATCTGACCGTAATAACACGGGTCAGTGAGAAGCTCAATATAGCCAACTACATTTGTAGAAAAGATAAGCTCGCCCACCTTTTCGCAATCGGCACCGAAGGCATAACCCTCAAACACCGTTTTATCCTGCAAAACCAAATAACGTTTTTTCATGTTATCTTGCCCTTGTTCACACAAAATCTGTGAAACTTCCTTTCTTTTATTTTTATGGTAATCAGTCAGCCATACACTTGACAAGAACTGCCTTCTGTGCGTGGAGTCTGTTTTCAGCTTCGTCAAAAATTTCATCTGCATGCTCTTCAAGAACCTTTGCAGTGATTTCTTCACCTCTGTGTGCAGGTAAGCAGTGAAGAACCATTACGCCTTCGTTACTTACTTCGACAACACTGTCATTGATCTGATAATCCTTGAAGATCTTCTTTCTCTCTTCAGCTTCGCCTTCCTGGCCCATTGAAGCCCACACGTCAGTATAAAGAACATCTGAACCCTTTGCAGCTTCAAGAATGTTGTCAGTGCAGATGAAGTCACCGTTTTCCTTTGCCCACTTCATTATTTCAGCATCAGGCTGATATTCCTTCGGGCAGGCAATAGCAACGCTCATGCCTGTTTTTATGCCGCCTACAATAAGGCTGTTAGCCATATTGTTACCGTCACCTATGTAGCAAAGCTTCTTGCCTTCAAGACCTCCCTTATGCTCACGGATTGTCTGAAGGTCAGCAAGAACCTGACAGGGATGGCAGAAATCTGTAAGACCGTTGATAATGGGAATTGAACCGTACTTTGCAAGTGATTCAACCTCTTCCTGATCAAAAGTTCTGATCATAATACCGTCAAGGAATCTTGAAAGAACTCTTGCAGTATCCTGAACCGGCTCACCTCTGCCGATCTGTAAATCCTTTGATGAAAGGAAAAGTGCAGCACCGCCAAGGTCAAACATACCAACCTCAAATGAAACTCTTGTTCTTGTTGATGACTTTTCAAAAATCATACCGAGTGTCTTTCCTTCGAGGATGTGATGCTTGATTCCGGCTTTCTTTTCAGCCTTAAGTTTATCTGCAAGGTCAAGGGTTTCGAGAATTTCTTCCTTTGACCAGTCGAGAAGTTTAAGTAAGTGTTTCATTGTGATTACTCCCTTTCAAACAAATAATAAATATTATACACCTTTCAGACCTATTTGTAAAGTTTACGAGCACCAAAAATAAAGTAAAAAAGGTTCAAAATATAAAATAAAACGAGCAACAAACAGTTACTCGTTAAAATTAGAAACAATAGTATCAGGAAAAATAGAAACAGGTGTACCGATTGAAGAACAAAGAGCATTTTTCATCTTCTTCATATCGTTTACACCACCTGTCTTTTCATTGATTATGGTGCCGGTGGTGGGACTCGAACCCACACGCCAAAGGCACACGATTTTGAGTCGCGGTCGTCTGCCAATTCCGACACACCGGCATTTCATTTCAAGATATTATATAATACTACACTTGCAATGTCAATAGAAAAAGTCAACTTTTTAGGTGATAAAAAATTAATTTTTTGCATAGGGACAAACCTTCATACAAATTCCGCAGACAGCGCCTCTGCCGATATGCTTGAAGTGTGTTTTCATATATGTACTGCATTTTTCAGGGTCAAACATATCATCCCTGTCAGAGTCAATGCTCCATTCCGTACCTTTGATGGCACCTGAAGGACAGGCTTTCACGCATTTGTCACAGTTTTTGCAGAGCGATACCGGTTTAACATTTGAAACATCAAACTCACAGTTTGTAAAAACCGAACCGAGGCGCACATTTGACCCGTACTTTTCATGTAAAAACATTGAGCTTTTTCCTATAGTGCCGAGACCCGAAAGAGCCGCAACCTTTTTATGGGAATATCTTCCCATATAATTCCAACCGTCCTTATTGATGCTCTGTGATGCAGCAACGGTTATATACTTATATCCTCTGCTCTGAAGAAAATTTCCGCACTTAAAAAGAAGTGAGTCAATAAAAGCGTTTACGCTTCTGTAGTGGTTGAAATAGGTGTGTGTAGGCTCTGCACCGATTTCATCAACGATTGCGTCTGAAAGGTGAACAACAATACTTATTCCATAGTGACATTCACCGAAATCACCGTCATCTATTCTGCAAAAGCCTACATCGGCTGCACCCTCTTTTAAAAGGAATTCTCTGAGTTCGTCCTGAATTTTCATTATATATCAACCCTTATAATAAAATAGCTTTCTGGCAATCTCTGTCTTTTCGGGGATACTGTTTTCAAAAGAAACAGAACCGCCTTCTTCTCTGCCGTTGAGAAGATTTTTATTTTCAAGCACCCGACGTGTTTGTCTTGCAGCACCGAGTCCGCCATCAAAAACAAGCACCTCATCCCCTAAAATATGCTGAATATTCTTTCTTGCAAACGGAAAATGTGTACAGCCGAGTACAACTGCATCAACTCTGTTGCCGCTATAAGGAGCAAGAATTTCTTCGAGATAAGCAATTTCTTCCTTTGAATCAAGCTCACCGCTTTCGATATACTCCACAAGCTTCGGTGCAGGCAGCTTTATAAATTCAGCCTTATCCTCATACTGAGCCATAAGTTTGTTGAATTTTTCTTCTTTGAGAGTAAGAGGTGTAGCCATAGCAAGAACCTTAGGATAGTCCATAGATAATGCAGCCGGCTTCAAAGCAGGTTCAAGACCGATTATGGAGTATTCGGGATACTTTTCTCTCAGATACTTTGCTGCTGCACTTGTAGCGGTGTTACAAGCAATTACAACTGCCTTGCAGCCCTTTTCTCTCAGATAATCGAAGGCTTTTTCTGTAAGCTCTTTAATCTCCTCTTTGCTTTTTGTTCCGTACGGTGCATTAACAGAGTCACCGAAATATATAAAATCTTCACCGGGCATAACTCTGGCAAGCTTTCTGAGAACGCTTACGCCACCCATACCTGAATCAAAAACACCTATGGGACTGTCTTTACCGTACATATAAAAGCCTCCTCTGTCAAAATTCCGCAGAATCCCGTAGAACTCTGCGGATGATTTTTAAATTTATGCTCTGTGCCACTTAACACCCTGAGGTGTGTCTTCAAGAACAATACCCTGAGCTTTGAGTTCATCTCTGATTCTGTCAGCTTCAGCCCAGTTTCTGCTCTTTCTCGCTTCGTTTCTTGCTTCAATAAGAGCTTCAATTTCATCATCAAGTGATGAAGCAGTATTTCTGTTATAAAGAAGACCAAGCACATCCATAAGCTCATCAAACACCTTGATTGCATATTCAACAAGAGCCTTTGATTTCACTCCGCTGATGTTTGTGTTGATGTCACGGACAAGCTCAAAAACAGCACCGAGAGCCTCACCTGTGTTGAGGTCGTCTTCCATAGCTTCAATGAATTTATCCTTCTTCGCATCAATAAGTGCAATGATTTCGCTGTCATTTGCATCAGCTTCGTCTTTTGCATTTTTAAGAGCAAAATCAAGGTTATCACGGCAGGTGTAAAGTCTTTCAAGAGAAGCCTTGCACTGTTCAATTGCGTCAAAGCTGTAGTTTATGGGGCTTCTGTACTGACATGAAATCATAAGATATCTGATAGGTTCATAGCCGTACTGAGCAGCAACATCACGAACTGTAAAGAAGTTGCCGAGTGATTTTGACATCTTCACCTTGTCAACTGTAATAAAGCCGTTATGCATCCAATATCTTGCAAAAGGAGCACCATTGCAGCATTCACTCTGTGCAATTTCGTTTTCGTGGTGCGGGAAAATAAGATCCTGTCCGCCGCAGTGAATGTCAATTGTGTCACCGAGATAACGTCTTACCATAGCTGAACATTCAATATGCCAGCCGGGTCTGCCGTGACCCCAGGGTGATTCCCAATAAGGCTCACCCGGCTTTGCATTCTTCCAGAGAGCAAAGTCCATGGGTTCTTTCTTGACTTCACCTACATTGATTCTTGCACCTGCTTCAAGATCTTCAAGAGGCTGATGTGAAAGCTTGCCGTATTCGTCAAACTTCTTTGTGCTGAAATAAACGTCTCCGCTTGCTTCATAAGCAAAGCCTTTTTCGATAAGAGTCGAAACAATATTGATGATTTCACCGATATTCTCTGTAGCCTTGGGATGAGTGGTTGCTTCACGGATATTCATACCCTTTGCGTCAACCCAGAACTCTTCAATATATTTCTCAGAAATATCCTTGAAGGTTACACCTTCTTCATTCGCACGGCGGATGATTTTGTCATCAATATCTGTGAAATTCTGAACGAAATTAACCTTGTTGCCTCTGTATTCGAGATAACGGCGCATTACGTCAAAAACGCAAAGCGGTCTTGCATTACCGATGTGGATAAAATTATACACGGTGGGACCGCAAGCGTAAATTTTGAATTCACCTTCCTTTAACGGGATAAGGTCTTCTTTTTTTCTTGTGAGTGTGTTAAATACTTTCATTTATGTTATTCCTCCAATTCTTCGATTTTCTTTTTTAGTTTATCAATTTCAGCGTGAAGCTTACAGATTTCCTGGGAAATGGGGTCAGGGGTGTGTACATGGTCAAGTCGGTCAACACGGATTCCGTTACGCTTGACTACTCTTGCAGGTGAACCGACAGCTGTTGAGTTTTCGGGAATTGCCGAAAGAACAACCGAGCCTGCCGCAACATTTGAATTGTCCCCTATTTTAAAAGGTCCGAGAACCTTTGCGCCTGCACCGACAAGAACATTATTGCCGAGTGTAGGATGTCTTTTACCGTGGTCTTTGCCTGTACCGCCAAGCGTTACACCCTGATAAATTGTGCAGTCATCACCGATTTCAGCGGTTTCACCGATTACAACACCTGTTCCGTGGTCAATGAAAAATCTTCTGCCAATCGTGGCACCGGGATGAATCTCAATACCGGTTTTACGCACAGCTCTTTGCGAAATTGCTCTTGCGAGAAAGTACATTTTATGGCGGTAGAAAAAATTTGCCCGTCTATACATTCTGACCGCTTTATAACCCGGATAAAGAAGCATAATTTCAAGACTGCTCCTCACCGCAGGGTCACGGTCCTTGATACACTGCAAATCTTCTTTAAGTCTGTCAAACATATTATATCACCTGTAGATAAAAATAAAACCTCTGCAGTCAAAAGACCACAGAGGCGTAATAACGCGGTTCCACTCTGATTTATAGCTTTAGTCCGTTAACGCCGGTTTACGCCCGAAGATACTCGAAATCTTTCCCCACGGGTGCTGACGGGTGCATTTCACTGCCTGTTCAACGGAACCCTTTCACCTTACAGTTCCTCTCTTGGAAGAATCAAAAGCAGTTACTTCTCCCTTTTAACGCATTTCTTTCAATACATTATACACAGAAAAGCTCCGCTTGTCAATTACTATGATGAAAAAAGCAGACGGGAGATTTTCCCGTCTGCCGATTGATTTACATCAATTATTTCTTTGTTGTAACCTTTACAGTTGTGTACTGATTTGACCATACAGCCTTCTTAGCAACTGTATCGTAAGCCTTAACTGCAAATGTGTAGCTTGTGCCTGCCTTAAGGTCCTTGACTGTGTAAGTTGTCTTGCCCTTTACGGTAGCAACTGTGCTGTATTTCTTTGTCTTTGCGTTGTATACATATACTCTGTAACCGTCAGCGCCTGAAACAGCCTTCCATGAAAGCTTAACTGATGTCTTAGCGGGAGTAGCTGTAACCTTGCTTGTCTTAGCAACAAGAGTTGTGAATGAAGCTTCTGTATATGTATCTGCCCAAACAATTGTGTCACCGTCTTTGCCGTAAGCCTTAACAGCGAACTTGTAATTTGTGCCAGCCTTAAGATCCTTAACTGTGTAAGTTGTCTTACCCTTTACATAGTTAACAAGAGTCTTGTACTTGCCTGTCTTTGTGTTGAGGACATATACTCTGTAGCCAACTGCACCGTCAACAGCCTTCCAAGTAAGCTTGATTTCAGTCTGCTTCTTTGTTGCAGAAATCTTGCTTGTCTTTGTGGGAACTACCTTGTAAGTAACTTCTTCTTCACCTTCGTAGTTGCCGATGAATGTTACTGTATATGAGTGTGTACCGATCTTAGCGCTTTCTTCCTTAGTGGGAGTTACAACTGTATAATCTGTACCCTTAATAAGAGCGTTTCCGTTAGCATCTGTAATTGTGAGCTTGGGAATTCTCTGCTTGCCGTTGTAGATAGCTGATGTGTAAGCGAGCTTGAGTGAAGCGATCTGAGCGATTTCAAATTCTTCTACAACTTCGCCGCAAACTGTACATGTAGTTGTGCTTGAACCGTTTGCCTTTGTTGAAGCAGGAACGATAACTGCTTCGCCTGCAACGTGGTCAAGCTTTGAGCCTGCAGCTGTGCGTGTATCTGTTGCGTCACATCTTGAGCACTTTGAAGTTTCTGTGCCGTCCTTCTGACATGTAGCTGTGCCTTCGTTGAAAACATAGTTATTGAAATCGTGACCGAGAGGATCAGCAACAGTTTCTTTCTTTGTTTCGGGACAACGTGAGCACTTATAGTTAGCAACACCTGCTGTTAAGCATGAAGCTGATGAGCCTTCCTGAAGCTGGAAGTCGTGACCGAGAGCAGGAATTTCTTCTGCGCCTTCAGTGTATGAGCAACGTTCGCAGTGCTTTGACTGGCTACCCTTTTCAGTACATGTAGCAGCCTTGTCAACTGTGAACTTTGTATCCTTTGTGATTGTGTGGCCGAGAGCATCTGTGGGATAGCTTTCGCTGTAGCCGCACTTGTCAAAATAGAAGCACTTAGCTTCTTCTTCGCCTTCTTCAGTACATGTAGCTTCCTTGATTGTCTTGAAGTCTGTGAGCTTGTGGTCAATCATTGAGCCTTCGTCTGTGATTGTATTCTTCTTGCCGCAGCCGTGGTCGCAAAGAGCTGTCTTTGTACCGTTTGAGTAGCAAGTAGCTGTATTTTCATCCTGAACATATGTGATGAAGCTGTGACCGAACTTGTCAACCTTCTTGTCAATGTAGCTTGACTTACACATCTTACATGTGAATGTTGAATAGCCGTCTTCTTCACAAGTGGGTTCCTTGATCTTTTCTTCAAACTGACAGTCGAGCTTATCTGTAGCTCTGTCTTCTGTCTTACCACAGCCTGTTCTCTTACACTTGAAGGTTGTTGTACCCTTCTTCTGACAGTCAGCAGCAACCTTTACTGTACCCTCGTCCCAATCGTGACCAAGTGCTTTGATTACTTCTACGTCAGTCTTTGCAGTACAATTCTTACAAACCTTAGCCTTTTCACCTGCTGTTTCGCAAGTTGCTTCTTTAGTAACAGCCTTAGCTTTGTAATCGTGGTCCTTCATTGCAATTTCTTCAGCAGTGCCGTCTTTTATTGCATTACAGCCTTCACGAGTACAAACAATAGCCTTTGAGCCCTTGGTTGTACAAGTAGAATCTGTTACTATCTGCTTTGTTGCGCTCCAAGCGTGACCGAGAGCATCAAGAGTAATCTGATCTACCTTGTAGTCACAACCATCTCTCTTACATTTCTGACCATCGCTCTTACCTGCAGCTGTACAAGTGGGAGCAGTACCTTCGATAACCTGGATGTCATGACCAAGCTTGTTAACCTTTTTGGGTTCGATAACCACTTTACCACAGTCAGCACATTTGAATCCGTTCTTTGAACCATCAGTTGTACAAGTAGCTTTAACTTCAGTAATTGCAACTGAAGGATTCTCGTTATGTGTACAAACATATGTACACTCAGTACAGTCGCCATCAGCCTTAGTCTTGTCAAACTTATGACCAGCAGCAGGGATAGCTGTCACATCTGTTTTAGCATCACAACCCGTTGTTGTGCAGTGCTTTGACTTTGAACCTGCAGTTGTACATGTCGGGGCTCTGTCTTCAGTAAAAGTAGTTGCATAAACATGAGCAGCTTTATCACCATAAGACTGTCCACAAGTTACACAAACAGCCTGTGTTTTACAAGTCGCTGTACCACCAGTATGTGTACACACCTTATTACAAACAGTACATTTTCCAGCTGACCAATTGTGTGTACAATCTGCTGTACAAACTGAACATTTGCCTGTTGTTGCATTCCAAGTATGAGTTGTAAGTTTAGCGATTTCTTCTGTCTTTGTGCCATTACATACTGAGCAAGTAAATGTCTTTGTACCCTTAGCACCGCATGTAGCAGGTGTTGTCACAGTACCTGCATTCCAAGTGTGACCTAACTTATTAACTTTAAGCTCTGCATCTGTCTTTTCTACCAATTTGTCTGAAACAAACTGAATCTTCTGACCGCAAGAACAAAGATAATATGCCAGTGAACCATCTTCAGTACATGTAGGATTAGTAGCAGCGTGTAAATTAGCAGGCACTCTTACACCTTCATGTGTACAAGCGGGTGTTGTTGCTTCACCTGTAGCAAACACGCCGAAAGGTACCATTGTTATTGTCATTACAACAACAAGAGCAACAGCGAGTATACGCTTAAAAACTTTTCCTTCTTTCATTTTATTAGTTTCCTCCTGACTTTCCCCGTAACCGGGGTTATTTTCGGGTAAATTCAAATAAGGTGTAAAGGAAAATACACCTTATCCGTTAATTTAGATAATACACTTTTTACCTATAAATGTCAACAATAAATAAGTGAAATTTATAAGAAATATTAAGAAAGCTTAGTGAAAACGCCCTTTTCCAAAATATAAATTTCATCGAATCCGCACTCTTTGCAAAGCGCTTCTGCTTTATCATAGCCGAAATCAATTGAGTCTGTGCAGTGGGTATCGCTTGAAATTGTCACTTTTCCGCCAAGACGGTTGATTTCTTCAAGGATAAATCTTGACGGATACGGCATATCGTTACCCTTTCGGTACATTGCGCCTGTGTTCACCTCGAAAATCATACCAGGCTTAGCTTCAAGAATTTTTCTGACCGCTTCAAGTGCGCTGTTTCTGTAGATTTCATCGTTTTCATCAAAGATTTTATCTGTCCTGCAGAACTTCTGTATAAGGTCAAAATGCGCCACAAGAGTTACAGGTGTATTAACCACAAAATCTGCGAGACGCTCAAAATATGCCTTTGCAAGAAGTGATGCGTTACCTTCGAAATGCTTGTCTATGCAGTTTCTTGTAACCTCGGCAGAATAGTCGAGATAATATATTTCATCACCGAATCTCAGCTGATGCACAGAACCAATTGAGTATTCAAAATCTGAGAGATTGACACCTGTGTAATCTGCATCAAGCTCAATGCCCAATACGATTTCAATTTTATCCTTATATTTTTCTTTAAGCCGTTTAATCTCAGCAATATAAAGCGGAAGCTTTTCTTCTGTCATTCCCCAGTCATTAGGGAAATCCATAGGTGAATGACCTGAAAAGCCGAGAGAGGTGAAGCCTTTCTCAATAGCACTCTGAACCATTTCTTCAGCCGTGCTTTTTCCGTCACAGAACTGTGTGTGGGTGTGGCAGCTTGATTTAAACATCCTTTCCCCTACCTTCTTTTTATTCTCAAACAAAGCTCCCATAAAGGGAGCTTTAATTTATGATTTGTTATGAGGCTTCTTGAAGAGTCTCTTCTGAGCCCTGTCTCTTCTCTTTTCCTTGCGTGACATCTTATAATCAAACTTTCTGCCGCTTACTCTGTCATAAAGAGCAGTCTGGAGAGCAGTCTTGTCTGTATCTCTTGTCTGCGCTGCAGCAAGAATAATAAGACCGTTATCATCAGGAAGAGTTACGGTATCAACACCTTCTGTATCAATTTCATACATAAAGAAGAGGAGCTGCTGAGCTGCATTGTCACCTGAGGGTGAATGTGTATGTGTGCATTCCCATGCAAGTCTGTCAGTCTTGATGTTTGCAACCTCTGAAAGGTTGTAGAGATCCCACTGACCGATTCTTTCGTTGATTGACTGAACCTTAATCTTCTTATCCTTACCGTCAAGCTTGAAGGTATATTCCTTGTCACCGTAAAGGCTTGCACCTACAAAGTAAAGCTTGTTGCCGTAAGCTGCAATCTCCTGACCTTCACAGATGAGAGCGTTGTTGCCCTCGCCCCAGATATCGCCTGTGCTGAATTTAACACCCTTACATTCAATTGTCTTCGGGAAAACTTCACCGGGAATTGAAACATTGATTGTGGGAATTGAAGCAGCGTTGCGGTTATGGTTGAAGGTTACGATATCTCTGTTGAAGGGAAGCTCAACTACAGTATATTCTGTCTTGGGTGCATAAGCGCACTTTCTGAGAGTAACTGCAAAAGTCTTGACTTCATAGGGAGCAAGACAGAACATAAGCTTGCCGTCGATAACCTTAGCTTCACCGATTTCTTCTTCCATTGCGTTGACTTCTCTTGCACTTTCAATACCTGTGCCGAGTGAAAGAACAACATCGTTTGCAGCCTTGTTTGCACCTTCATTCACACGTACAATGATTTCATCACTGTCTTCTGCCTTCTTCATTGCACGCATAATTACGTCACTGTTGCTGAGTGTACCGAATGAATATTCCGAGCCGAGAACACCGCTGTGCTTACCTGTAATAAACGCTGCAACAGGCTGATCAAAGAATCGAGCGTTAAGCTGAGTACCGTTTGTATAGTCACCCTTATGTGAATAGATAGCATAACCGTATCTGTTAAGACCGAAATCAAGCATACCCTGAACACTGTCGTGTCTGTAGTAGTTCTTGGGTGAGTGAAGAACTGTGAGACGAAGTGTTCTTTCGTCCTTCATCATCCAGCCGTACTTTGAGTCGCTGAATACAGAAACGCCCATATTACCGCTTTCGTCTGTGATATCTGCCCACTTCTGAGCAGCAACCTCATAAAGCTTCTTATTAGCTGTCTTACGGCTGATTGCACCGAGACCGAGGTCGAATGTGCCTCTCTTGTTGCTTACATTGAAGCAGAAGCCGTTGTGAAGTGCTCTTCTGAATTCTCTCCATTCAATTTCGTTATATACGCTTACCCAGGGACAGCCTGCAGCAAGTGAAACGATATATGAGAATGTTGATTTTCCGCACTTCTGAGTAACCTTAAGTGATACTCTGACGGGACCGTTTTCGAGAACCTCGCACTTACCCTTTTCAGCAAATTCCCAAGGATATTTGTCGAGTTCATCATAACGAAGCTCCCATGCGGCATATTCCTTTGCGCCCTTATATTTGTTGAGTTCAAATCTGATGGGCTTCTTGAGAATTTCAGCACCGCCATTCATCTTGTCTGTGATTGAACAGATGTCACCGTTTGAATTGACTCTTACTGAATACTTGAAGTTTTCAATTACATTTGTGCTTACACGAAGACCTGTATAAAGCTTGCAGGGCTCATCTGAGTATCTGACGTCAATAACCTTATAACCCATAGGAGGAATATAAGCAGCAACAGAAACTTCCATTTCGCCGTTTGAAAGCTTGTTTACCTGTGAAGGTACTTCTTTGCCGTTTGCATCAAAAGCTCTGATATATTTATAGCCATTTGAAGGAAGCTTGAAATCAGCAGCAGCCATTCTGGGCTGTTCAATTGAGTTAGAAAGCACAACAGCTGTTCCTTCAACAAAGGTTGTGTCCATATTCTTGATAATTTCAGCAGCTGCACCTTCATATGCATTTGTGAGCTGGTTAGCTGACATTACATAGTCATTCCATGAACGCTGATAAACTCTTTCAACAGATGTGCCTGTAATATCATCGTGGAATGTGTGAGCAATATTTCTCTTCCAGCCTCTTTCAATTTCTGCCTTGGGATATTCAGCGTTACAAAGAGCCATAGCCATAACACTGTTTCTTTCAGCCATATCAGCAATTTCTTCGTTTCTTCTGTTCATTCTCTTGCTGAATGCACGTGAAACATATGAACCTACACCGTGGTCAGTCATAGGAAGCTCATTGTCCCAGGTGGGAAGCTTTTTGATTGCTTCTTCAGAAAGAGCAGCCATATCTTCGAAGAACTCTGTGGGTGAAGATGAAAGAACCTTGATTTCTTCCTTGTCGTTGTCAGCCATTTCTCTTGTAAGAGTCTTAACTGATTCTTCCTTGGGTGCACCGCCGACGTCACCTACACCGTGATATGCATATGTAACAGGAAGATCGTGCTTTTTGATGTTATGTTCAAGCTTTGAAAGAAGGCTCTTCTTTGTTCTGATTTTGCGGAAGGTTGTGCAATATGATTTCGCATCAAGTGAAGCAAATACATATTTTCCGTCAGGACCGTACCAGAGGCCGATATCATAAGGAATACCGTAAGCACTGCCCCATGAAAGCTTCTGAGTTGAGAAGCCTTTGAGACCTGCGTGGTTCATAATTGACGGAAGAGCATAACCGAAGCCGAAGCAGTCAGGAAGGAAGATATCGTTACTCTTCTTGCCGAATTTCTTTTCAAAATACTTGTTACCGTAAAGAATATTTCTGAAAAGGCTTTCGGGTGAGGGTACGTTAACATCACCGTTTTCATACGCACTACCGGTAACATTCCACTTGCCTTCATTGATATACTCTCTGAGCTGCTCGAACTTTTCAGGATAGTATTCTTCGAAAAGTTCATATCTGTATGAACCTTCAAAGTTGAATCTGTAGTCGGGATAATTGTTGAAATGGTTAAAATTCTGATCAAGGGTTTCCTTGAGACAGACATTGATAACATGTTCAAAATCCCAGTTCCATACTGTGTCAAGGTGAGCAGTTGCAATGGTATAAATTTTCTTTTCCATGTTCATTTTACCTCTCTTTTAAAATTAACAGAAGGGGTCACTTTTTATTCAATAACAATTTTGTTGAACACTTTCTTGCCTTTCTTGACAATAACGTGTCCCTTATCAAAACTGCTTCTTGCAATTGTGTCAGCAAAGCTCTTTGCTTTTTCATCGTCAACGGTTACACCGCCCTGTTCAATAAGACGTCTGCCTTCGCCTCTTGACTTGATAATTCCTGCTTTTACAAGAACATCAATAAGTGAAACTGCGCCGTCTGTAAAATCTGCTTCTGAAAGAACAGTTGTGGGCATATTATCTGTGTTCATATTACCGCCGAAAAGAGCTTTTGCTGCTTCATCAGCTTTTTTAGCTTCTTCATCACCGTGTACAAGAGCTGTAAGCTCATAAGCAAGGATTTCTTTAGCCTTGTTGAGCATACTGCCTTCCCAGCTTTCCATCTCTTCAATCTGTTCCATGGGAAGGAAAGTGAGCATTTTGATGCACTTGATAACGTCAGCATCATCAACGTTTCTCCAGTACTGATAGAAATCATAGGGACTTGTCTTTTCAGGATCAAGCCATACTGCACCGCTCTGTGTCTTACCCATCTTCTTGCCTTCTGAATTGAGAAGAAGTGTAATAGTCATTGCACCTGCGTCTTTACCGAGCTTTCTTCTGATAAGCTCAGTACCGCCAAGCATATTGCTCCACTGGTCATCGCCACCGAACTGAAGGTTACAGCCGTATTTCTGGAAGAGCATATAGAAGTCATAGCTCTGCATAATCATATAGTTGAATTCAAGGAATGAAAGACCTTTTTCCATTCTCTGCTTGTAGCACTCAGCTGAAAGCATACGGTTAACTGAGAAGCAAGCACCGACTTCACGGAGAACCTCAATATAATTAAGATTCATAAGCCAGTCAGCATTGTTTACCATAAGAGCCTTACCGTCTGAAAAATCAATAAATCTGCTCATCTGCTTTTTAAAGCATTCACAGTTGTGAGCAATTGTCTCCTCTGTCATCATCTCACGCATATCGCTTCTGCCTGAAGGGCCACCGATCATAGCAGTACCGCCGCCGATAAGTGCAATGGGCTTGTTACCTGCCATCTGAAGTCTCTTCATAAGGCAAAGTGCCATAAAGTGACCTACGTGAAGTGAATCTGCTGTGGGGTCAAAACCGATATAGAAAACTGCCTCACCGTTGTTGACAAGGTCTCTGATTCTTTCTTCGTCTGTTACCTGTGCAATAAGTCCTCTTGCAACAAGTTCTTCATAAACTTTCATTTTATATTCGTCCTTTCATAAAAGTAAAATCTAACATATTCTACTTAGTTTTCATTTTAAAGTCAAGCATTTATAAATTAATAATATTAATAACCGTTTTTAGCATAGGAAATAAGCTCCTCAGCTGAGCTGAGCGTAGTTTCCGTAATCACATCACCGCCGATAATACGGGCAATTTCTCTTATGCGTTCATCTTCATCAAGAGAATGCACCTTAGTATATGTGCTGTCAATATCTGTTTGCTTCTCAATAAGAAGATGGTTGCTTCCGTAAACTGCAATCTGTGCAAGATGTGTAACACAAAGTATTTGCTTATTTTCTGCAATTTCGTGCATCTTATATGCAATTTTCTGTGCCGCCCTGCCGCTGACACCTGTATCAATTTCATCAAAAATCATTGTGGATACAGTATCTGTATCGGAAAGAACACAACGGATAGCAAGCATAACTCTTGACAATTCACCGCCTGAAGCAATTTTTGAAAGCGGCTTCGGTGCTTGTCCTCTGTTAGCAGAAAAGAGAAACTCCACATCATCCATACCCGTTTTTGTTGCCTGAGCTTCTTCAAAATTAACCACAAACACCGCATCGGGCATATCGAGGAATTTAAGCTCATTCATTACCTTCTTTTCAAACTCAAGCGCAGTAATTTTTCTTAAATCTGAAAGGCAGCAGCCTTTTTTGAAAAGCTCTTCACTGAGTTCATCAATTTCATCCTCAAGCTTTTCTATAAGCTCATCACTCATAAAGATGCTGTCATACTCTTCCTGTATCTTGCGAAGATATTCAAGCATTTCATCTTCGGTTTCACCGTACTTTGAAGAAAGTCTGTAGAGAACATCAAGTCTTTCTTCAATACTGTTTATATCACTGTAACCGTTATCGGACTCGGAAACAGATGATGATACTTCAGCCGAGCAATCATTCAGAATATATCTGACATCATCAAGAGATTTATATAATTCATCATATTTTTTATCATAATCACGAAGATAATCAATACATTTGAGAAGCTCATAAAGTGCTGCATTCATACCCGTGTCATTATCTGTACCGTTTAAAATGCAGTCGGCTTTTTTTAGTGCATTGTCAATTTTTTCTTTTGACTGAAGCTTTCTTTTTTCTTCTTTCAGCTCTTCTTTTTCACCGATACGAAGATTTGCACCTTCAAGCTCATTTATCTGATATTTCAGAAAATCAAGTCTTTGCTCTTTATCAAAATCAACATTTCTAAGTTTTCTCAGCTGCTTTGTTGCAGCTTTAATTTTCTCATAAAACTCAAGATATTCGCTTAAAAGCTCATCACTTTTTGCAATACTGTCAATAAAATTAAGATGATAATCTTTTGATAAAAGATATTGGCTGTCGTGCTGACCGCAGATTGAAATCAGGTCTCTGCCTACATTTTTAAGCATTGTTGCAGTCACATTGCAGCCATTGATTTTTGAACTGCTTCTGCCGTCTGCTGATATTACTCTTGTTATAAGAAGGCTTCTGTCGTCCTCAATGTCAATTTCATACTCACGAAGCTTGCTCAGGGTTTCTTCAGGCACATTTTCAAAAAAAGCAGTTACCTTGCCTTTTTCAGCTCCGTCACGGATAAGTTCACGGCTTGTTCTCTCACCGAGAACTGCATTGATTGAGTCGATTACAATTGACTTACCTGCACCGGTTTCACCGGTCAGAACATTGAGTCCGTCTTCAAAGCAAATCTCAGTCTGCTCAATGACTGCAATGTTTTCAATTTTAAGACTTTTCAGCATAACTGAGACTCCTTTCGTATATTTTCAAATCTGTTATCTGCCCTGTTCAAGTATTTTTTTTACGTAATCTCTGAATTCAGCTGCGTTTTCTTCATCCTTGCAAAGCACAAAAATTGTGTCATCACCTGCAAGTGTGCCGATGATTTTGTCAAGCATAAGACTGTCAATTGCTGCACAAGCAGCCTGAGCCATACCTGAAAAGCATTTCACAGCAACCATGTTACCGGCAAAGTTTACATCAGTCACAGAATGAGAAAGAATTGAATAGAACTTACCTGAGTTGTCCTCTCCCTCACCTGAAGAAACGGAATATCTGTACTGACCTGCTTCAAAAGGTGTCTTCACAAGCTTAAGAGCCTTTATATCTCTTGAAACAGTTGCCTGAGTAACCTTATATCCCATTTCATTGAGTCTTTGCATAAGCTCATCTTGAGTTCCAATATTTTCTTTTTTTATAAGAGATAAAATCGCATCATGTCTGCCTTTTTTCATTTCATATTTCCTCCTGAGATTTATCTTCCGATAAACTTTTTAGATAATATATCCACAAAGCCGTCTGCTTTGATTTTTATAATTCTTGCGCTTTTTTCTGCCTTTGAAATAACAATTCTGCAATCTTTAGTAATTTCAATTCCCGCTTCACCGTCACAGCTGAAGACTGCTTTTTCATCATCGCAGTTTCTGACTCTCAGCACAAGCTCACTTTCTCCGTTAAAGATAAGCGAGCGTGAAAAAAGCGAATGTGGACAGATAGGTGTGAGAATTATACTTTCAATAGATGTGTCAACAACGGGACCGCCTGACGAAAGTGAATACGCCGTTGAACCCGTCGGGGTGGCAATTATAATTCCGTCAGCTCTGTAGGAAATTGCGCTGCTTTTTCCGCTTGCAATTTCAAAATCGCAAAGCCGCATATTTCCGCCTCTTGATACCACCGCATCATTAAGGCAGTTTCTTTCGTAAATCAGTTCATCGCCATCATAAAGTCTGGCTGAAATCATCATTCGGTTTTCAATTTCATATTCACCGCTTATGAGGTTTCTGAGAAGGCTCAGCTCTTCTTTTTCAAGTCCTGCCATAAAGCCGAGAGTTCCTGCATTTATGCCGAGAACCGGCTTATCATATTCGCTTATATAATGCGCGGCATGGATAATTGTTCCGTCGCCACCGATTGCTATTAATAAATCACACTTTTTAACAGCTTCAGTATCGTTATAAAAGCTTATTTTTCTACCTTCAAATTTTTCCATGTATTCACTCGGCATTATTATACGGATTCCCAGAGATTCAAGCTCATCAATAACAGCAGATGAAATTTCAAACCCGTTCTCTCTTGTGAGATTTGGATAAACTGCAACTGTCATTTACAGTCACCTCCGCTGAGCTTTTCATGAGAAGCAATAACTATTTCTGAGGGTTCGTTTTTAAGATATGATTTGGGATCATCACTCTTCTCAATATAAATAAGATATTCAATATTACCCTGAGGTCCCTTAATGGGAGAAAAATCAAGATTAAGCACAGAAAAGCCGTTTTCGAGAACGAAGTTATATATCATTTCAACAACTTCAATATGGGTTGAGGTTTCTCTTACAACACCGTTTTTACCTACCTTTTCTCTGCCTGCTTCAAACTGAGGCTTAATGAGACAGACAGCCTGTCCGCCTGTTTTAAGAAGCTCTCTCATAGTGGGAATAATAAGCTTAAGGGATATGAATGAAACATCAACGCTTGCAAAATCAATTTCATCAGTAACCTGTTCTTTTGTAACATAACGGAAATTGGTTCTTTCCATATTCACAACACGTTCATCCTGACGAAGCTTCCATGCGAGCTGACCGTAACCGACATCTATGGAGTAGACCTTTTTAGCTCCGCTCTGAAGCATACAGTCGGTAAAGCCGCCTGTCGATGCACCGATGTCCATACAAACCGAATCAGTAAGAACAAGACCAAATTCATCCACAGCCTTTTTAAGCTTATAACCGCCTCGGCTGACAAACGGCATCTTCTCGCCTCTTAATTCAACGCAGTCTCCCTCTTTGACTGTGAAGCCTGCTTTCGTCTGCTTCTGGTCGTTGACATAAACAAGACCAGCCATTATAAGAGCTTTTGCCTTTTCACGGCTGTCTACAAAGCCTCTTTCGTGAAGGGTAACATCAAGTCTGATTTTTTCTGCCACTTAAAATTCCTCACTTATTTTCTTTATCATTGCCTCATTATCGAGACCGTATTTGTTGAGAAGATCACTTACTGATGCCTGCTCAACAAATTTATCATCTACAGCTGTAATACTGTATTTTCCTGAGTATCCGTTTTCAAGAAGAATACATCCGAGTCTTTCGGCTATGCCGCCGCTTTTCTGACCTTCTTCAAAGAAATAAATTTTCTTTTTGTTTATGAGCAGTGCGATAGCATCATCCGGTATAGGTTTAATAAGATTAAATGCAACAAGAAAAACTGATTTACCTTCTGACTTAAGAGAATCAACTGCAACAACTGCTTCAGAAGTAATTTTGCCGTAGGTTACAATTACTGTGTCTGCACTAAAATCTCCGTAAATAGAGTATTCAGATGAATTTCTCTTCAGTTTTTTCGTAATCTCATTCTCACTGCCACGAGGATAGCGTACCGCAGCAGCAACATTTTCATCATATAAAGCCTTATGCATATCTTCTTTCAGAAGATCAAAATTATAAGGTGAATAAATTTTTATTTCTGGAATGGTACCGAGAAAAGCCACATCAAAAAGACCGTGATGTGTTTCTCCGTCTTCACCCACAAAGCCTGCTCTGTCAATTGCAAGAACAACCTTCTGCTTCTGAAGTGAAACATCATGAACAATCTGATCATAACATCTTTGAAGGAAGGTTGAATACACTGCAAAAACAGGCTTCATTCCGTTTTTCGCAAGACCGCTGCAAAAAGTTACGGCATGCTCCTCAGCTATTCCCACATCAAAGAATCTGTCGGCATACTTTTCACTGAAGCTCCTGAGACCTGTGCCGATTCCCATAGCAGCCGTTACGGCACAGACGGACTTGTCATTTTCTGCAAAATCACAAAGTGTTTCACCAAAGCAATCTGAATAGCTTTTTGAAGAAGAAATTGCTTCACCGGTATCAACATCAAATTTTGAGATGCCGTGAAAAATGCTGGGGTCTTTTTCTGCGTGGCCGTAGCCCTTACCCTTGACTGTGTTAACGTGAAGAAGCACAGGACTGTTAATCGATTTTGCACTGTTCAGCGCATCGCAGAGATTCTCTAAGTTATGTCCGTCAATGGGACCCATATATCTGTAACCCAGATCTTCAAAGAAAGTACTGCGTTCATACATTTTGTTTTTTATATCAGTTTTGATTCTGTAAAGCTTATGAACAATCTTTTCACCAAGAGGTATCTTATTAAGAGCTTTTTCGGTATTAGCCTTAAAGGAATAATAACCCGGTCTTGAACGGATAACAGCAAGATATTTGGCAAATGATCCCACATTTTCAGAAATGGACATTTTATTATCATTGAGCACAATAATATGCTTCGCCTTACTTCTGCCTCCGTTGTTGAGTGCTTCAAACACCATACCGCCCGTAAATGAGCCGTCACCGATTACAGAAACGACACATCCGCTGTCACCTTTAAGCATCTTTGCCTTTGCAAGACCGAGACCTGCCGAGACTGAGGTTGCACTGTGACCGCTGAAAAATATGTCGTGCTCACTTTCTGTAGGTCTTGTAAAGCCTGAAATTCCGCCCTTGGTTCTGAGGGTGGAAAATCTGTCGTATCTGCCTGTGAGAAGCTTGTGTGTATAACACTGATGTCCCACGTCATAAACTATCTGATCTCTCGGTGAATCAAACACCTTGTGAAGTGCTACGGTAAGCTCAACCATACCGAGATTCGAAGCAAGATGGCCGCCGTTTTCCGATACGGTTTCTATTAACTTATATCTGATTTCTCCCGACAGTTCCTCAAGCTCTGAGGAATCCATTTTCTTTATGTCCTTCGGAGAATTGATTTTAGAAAGTAGTTTATATTCCATATCTGTTTTCTCTTAATTATTTCTTTTCGCAAGCTTATATGCGAGTTCCTTTAAAAATTCATTTTCAGCACCGAAAATATCGAGTGCTTTGACAGCTTCATCTGTAAGATCATCGGCAAGGCTCTGCGCCTTTTCTATTCCGAGAAGTGAAACATAAGTTGATTTACCGCTTTCCTTGTCACTTCCGATAGGTTTACCGAGGCTTTTTTCGTCGCCTGTTACATCAAGGATATCGTCAACAATCTGAAAAGCCTGTCCGATATTTTTTGCATAGGTAACAGCTGATGAAATCTTTTCATCGTCAGCGCCTGAAGCTATGCAACCAAGCAAAGCCGCACACTTTATGAGAGCACCTGTTTTAAGCTCGTCCATCTTACTGAGAGTTTCAATGCCTGCTTTTCGGTTTTCGTTTTTAAGGTCAATTACCTGACCGCCTATCATTCCGTTGGCACCTGCAAGAGATGAAAGAACAGAAACAGCCTTTATTGCAGCAGCAGGATTTTTCTTTGCAAAATCACTGTCAGCAATTACACCGAAAGCAGCAGTGAGAAGACCGTCACCTGCAAGAAGAGCGTATTCATATCCGTACTTGATATGACACGAAGGCATTCCCCTTCTCATATCATCATCGTCCATACAGGGAAGATCATCGTGAATGAGAGAGTAAGTATGAATCATTTCAAGAGCTGCAGCAAGAGGAAGAGCATCCTCAATATTACCTCCGCACACTCTGCAGAATTCAAGCACGAGAACAGGTCTTATTCTTTTTCCACCGATTGAAAGACTGTATTTCATCGCCTCATGTACAACCTCCTCACCGAAGTCACACACAGGCAGAACCCTTCCGAGATATTCATTTATAATATCGGCATATTCCTTAAGCGTATAGCTTTTATTCATCTGAATCATCCTCAAAAGTAAGCTCTGAAAGCTCAGTAATTTTTTGCTTAGCGGCAGTTAAGGTCTTGTTGCAGAAGGATACAATCTGTACTCCCTCTTCGTAAAGCTTTATAGACATATCAAGGTCATAATCACCGCTTTCAAGCATTTCGGAAATTTCCTTAAGTCTTATCATTGCGGTGTCAAGTGTATACATTTCCATTTAAGTTTACCTTTCTTCTCAGCTGACGGTGCAATCAACGGTTCCGTCACTGAGTCTTATTTTAATTTTATCGTTTTCTTTCAGATTTTCAACTGATCGCACAGTCATCATATTTTCATCAAAAACAACACTGTAGCCTCTGGCAAGAACCTTCAGCGGACTTGTTGCCTCCAGTTTTCCTGAATAGTGCATAAGGGCATTTTCGTAAAAATCAGTTTTATTTTTAAGAACATTTTTAATTTTTGTTTCACAGGCTTCAAGACACGCACCGTAAAAATCAAGCATTCTGTGAGGACTGTGGTCTGAAATGATTTTCTGTGCCGCCATAAGATTCATTTTATAACGGTAAATTTTCTTTTCTACTGCATCAACCATTCCGTCAAGAGTTTTGTCTGCAGCATAGAGAATTTCTCTGTAATCGGGAGCTACAATTTCAGCCGCCGCTGAGGGTGTGGGCGCTCTCATATCGCTGACAAAATCAGAAATTGTAAAATCGGTTTCATGACCAACTGCAGAAACAACGGGAATTTCACTTTCAAAAATTGCTCTTGCAACGATTTCTTCGTTGAATGCCCAGAGGTCTTCGATTGAGCCTCCGCCTCGTCCGACAATCAGTACGTCAGCACCCTTAAGCTCGTTGAATTTTCTTATTGCCGCTGCTATCTGAGGTGCTGCAGAGTCACCCTGTACCTGAACACCTTCAAACACAATTTCACCTGAAGGATATCTTCGTGAAAGCACAGTAAGAATATCCTGAAGTGCTGCACCCGTTGGTGAGGTTATAACACCGATTCTCGAAGGGTACTGCGGCAGCTCTTTCTTACATTCTTCATCAAAGAGTCCTTCTTTTGAAAGCTTTTCCTTCAGCTGCTCAAAGGCAATTGTAAGCTCGCCGACACCTTCAGGAATCATATCGTCACAGTAAATCTGATATGTGCCGTCACGCTCGAAAACAGACACGCTGCCTCTTATAAGCACCTTCATTCCGTTTTCAGGCTCAAAGCGAAGTCTTGAAGCAGAAGTTCTGAACATTACAGCCTTAATTGCACTTTTCTCATCCTTGAGCGTAAAGTACAGATGACCTGTTCTGTAGTGGTTGGTGAAATTTGAAATTTCACCCGTTATATAAATATTTTTAAGATTAATATCCTCGTCTATAATCGACTTAAGATATGTGTTGATCTGAGATACCTTTAAAACGGTTGACATTTATTTTGCTTTCTCCTTGAGATAAGTCAGTATTGCAACCCCTGCCGCATTGTCAGAAGAAAACTCAGGTGTTGCAAAAAGACCGCCGTATTTTTCTGTAAGTCTTTCTTTTATGAAAGTGTTTGACATAACTCCGCCTGAATAAAGAATTGGCAGATTGCCGTATTCTTCCAGAATTTTATCAGTCATTGTTTCAAGAGCAGAACAGATGTAATGAAAACAGAATTTCGAAATATCAGCCTTGCTTTCACCTTCGTCAAACATCTTTCTGCATTTATTTTCAAGCCCCGAAAGACTTATATCGTTGCCCTTGGAATAGACTTTAACCTTACTGAATTTTCTGTTGCTTTCTCTTGAAAGCTTATCCATTTCAGCACCGCAGGGAAACCTGAGCCCCATCATTACCCCTGCTCTGTCAATAGCCTGACCTGCTTTAAGGTCAAGAGAAGATGCAATAAGAGTACATTTTATAATTTCAGCTTCGTCCGGTTCAACGAGCAACACTTCAGTTGTTCCGCCCGATACATGAAAAGCAATAAAACGTTCATTGAGCAGATGAAGACTTTCCGCACTGTAGAGAGCTGCAACAATATGGCCGTTCTGATGAGATGTGATTTTAACATCCTTATCCAGAACTGAAGCTAACACTTTTGCGTTATTAAGTCCGACAAGAAAGCAAGGCATATATGAGCCTTCCGCCATTCTCGGAAAAGCCGAAGCGCCTATACCGTCAAGCTGAGTCATAGTTTCACTCATCAGGCTCTCAACAAGCTCAGGAAGCTGAACCGTATGATGAAACACAGCATCACTCTGTCTGAGTCCCTTTTCCCCTTCTTTAACAGGAAGAAGCCTTTTACGGTGTACTATTATGTTTTCATCAGGATAATAAAGAGCAACAGAGGTTGTGTAGTTACTTGTATCAAAACCCAGATATGCCATTATTATCTGCCAAGCTTCTTAGCAACAGTTGCAAGAACACCGTTGATATATGACGCATCCTCTTTTGTTGCATACTTCTTTGCAATTTCAACTGCTTCATTGATGATTACACCAATGGGTAAATCCTCGCTGAAGAGAAGCTCACAAACAGCAAGACGCATAATTGCTCTTGAAGCTCTGGAAATTCTTTTTGCAGACCATCTTACAAGATTTTCATCGATTAACTTATCGATGTCCTCTAAATTATCATAAACTTTTCTGGCAAGATTTTCAGCAAAAGCATTCTCAGGGAAAAGCTCAAGTTCAAGAGCTGATTCGATAAGTTCAACAACTGTCACATCGCTCTGAAAGCTTTTTTCAAAAATCAGTATAAATGCCAATTCTCTTGATTCATGTCTGGTCATAGTTTTTTTCCTTCCTCGGCAAACAAAGATATGTTTGCTTAATTATATGTATTCAGCTTATTATACCACAAAAATCAAATCCTACAACTACTTTATCTCAATTATTGTTAAATTTTCTGCAGAAATATTCGTATTTTTTTCTATAATTTCCGTAATTTGCAGAATAAGTGTGTCATTTAATGTATTTTTTTCCAAAATCACCTGACACTTATCTTCATTTATAACAACAAGGCAGTCGCTTCCCGTTTTGGCTTTTATGAGGTTTTCTGTATCAGTCTGTGATTTAAGCTTCTTTGTATAATCACTCAGAAGTGAAGATATCTTCTGTTTCTGCTGTGTGTCAAGATTCGGATTTTCCAATATATCCTCTATCGCATCAACAGCCTCATCTTCTGACTCGTTGCGTTTCATTTTTGCTTCAGCGAAATAATTTTCTGAATCAGCCGACACTTCACTTGCATTTTCACTTGAGGGCGCGGTAGTGCCTGCTACAAGAAGTGAGTCACCGAGATTTCCGCTGACATTCTGAGTGGTCGTTTCATTAATGCTTCCTGTTGTCATATACTGCGAATAATACCAGTTGACACCTGTTGCTGCAACAAGAGCAATCACAAGGGTTGCAGTAAGTATCTGTTTTTTCTTAATAAGCAAACTCATAAAATCCTCCTAATTACCTGCACTGACAATACTTATATTTTTTGTGCTGATATCAAAAAGAGCAGACACAACAGAAACAATCCGCTCTTTTATAACCGGATCCGAAGCACCGCTGCACACAACAGCAACACCTTTGATTTCCGGATATATACTTTTAATTTTAAGTCCTGTTTCACCGTTTTCGCCGTCCACTATTATGTAATCGTTTTTAATTTTCTGCTCACCGTTTCTGAAGCTCTCCTCTTTGTCGCTTGCAAAAACGCTCTCTTCTCCGGATTCATAGGTTATCATCACGCTTACCCTTCCTGCACCCTCAATTTTTGAAATCAGTTTTTGCAGCTCTTCTTCATAATTCTCTGTGAATTTACTTGCCGTTTCAGAAACCGACAGCTCTTTTATATCTTTACTATCATCTGAAAATAAGATCAGAAGCATTCCTGCAATTGCAAGAGCAACAATAAAAAGCGCCTTTTTGTCCTTTATAATTTTTTCCGCCAGAGCTGAAAGTTTTTCAGAAAATTCACCCATCTTCTTTTGCGAAAATCACTTCGCACTCCTCCTTAAGATATTCCTTTAATATTCTTTCTGAAGTTTCTTTTTCCTTTTCCGAAAAGCTTCCATATAAATATATGCGCTTTATTTTCACAGTATCATCAGAAATTATAACCTCAGTTTTACAAAGAGCATCAATACCGCCCTCATATAACCTGTTTTCAATGAGTCTGTTCATCATTCTTTCACCCTCTACGGCAAGAAGCTTATCAGTATTCTCACTTATTTCCGAGATGTTCTCACTATGTAATTCATTCAAATTCAGTTCAATGTTCCTACCGCTTGAAACAATTGAAAAAAACGCAAAAAGCATAACAATAGAAGAAAGGGTTTTATACACACCCCTAAGCTTACTTTCAGGCACAACAGACGAAAGCACTGCTGAAGCAATTGCACAGACTGCACATATTTCAATCCATAATGATATTTTTTCCAATTTACTCACCTTACAAAAGTAAGAATAATTCCCGTTGAAATTACAAGAATGAACATCTGAAACACAACGAGAATCAGCATCAGTCTTATTGCACTGCAAACAGCGCTGAACATTTCAGAAACACGACTGCACCCTGTTATACCCGAAATATATGATAAAGCTGAAAAAGAAAGATAATAGAGCAAGGTTTCAGAAACCACCGGAAGATTGATTATCACTACCGCAAGTATACCGACCACGGCAACCGAGCTCTTAATAAGATTTATACTGCCTAAAACAGATGCATAAGCCTCACTTATAGAAGCACCTATTATGGGAATAAAGCTTGAAATCAGAAATCTGATACCTTTAACGGAAACACCGTCCAATGATACAGCCATTATATTTTTAACAGTGAGTATTCCTGAAAAAAGACTTGCTGATATGCTCAGAACAATAGTCACAGTTTTATTAACAGCATTAATGAGTCTTGGCGTGTTAAGAGATTCATCAAAAGAGAATGCAATAGAAAGACAGATAAAGCATCCGATGAAATCAACAAGAGCTCCGTTTATGACAGCTGACATAACCTCTGTAATTCCGAGAACAAAGCTGTTATATACAAGTGCACTTGCCGGGTTTCCTGAAAAAGATACAATAAGGGTAAAAACAGGAACATAAGAAGCCACAAAGCCTCCGCTTAATTTCAGAACGGCAAGACATGAATTAAGTACATCAGAAATATCCCCTGCCATCATTAGTGTAATAACCGCACTGCCGAAAAGCATAAGTGTATTATTCAGTCCGCTGCCTTGTGTAAGCACACCAAAGAAAACAAGAATAAGCACCGTGCTGAACAGTTCAAAAAAGCTGCTGAACACACTTTTAGCCTTTTCTTTGATTTCAGGTGTGAAGTATGTAAGAAGATTGCGAAAGGACACATTGTATATGCTTTCAAGGCTTAAATCACTGACACCGAGATAATCGAAAGCTTCCCTTACTTCTTCTGAAAGAATATCAGACAATTCATCACTCAGTTCACTTTTTACTTCTTCAAATTCATAGGGTTCGGCATATATATCAAAGCAAAAGAAAGGCAGAATCAAAGAAGCAATTATAATTACATAAATCAGCTTTTTCATGGCAGAAAGGATACAGCAGTTTCAATTACATTTTCAACAAACGGAAACCCGATTGTAATAAGCATTATTCTTCCCGTAAGGTCAATTATGTCTGCTACCAGACCGTTACCACTGTCTTTTGCAGCATCAGAGGCAAGCTTTGCAACAGTGCATATCAAAGCACCTTTGAAAAGGGCTGTAAAAACTGATGAACCAATCTCACTTTCACCCATATACTCCCATAATCCGTCTGTAACATCTCTTACACTTTTTAATATAACAGAAAGAACAATTACTGCAAAAGTAAGCTGTAAGGGTAACACCGCCTCTTTAAGCCAATCTCTGAGCAGAACACTTATAATGCAGACACAAAGCCCAAGAAGTGAAATTTTTGCAATCATTAAAAATCAGCTAACTCCTTCAGATTGTCAAACAGATTTATAATGTCAGGCAAAATACTGAGAATTATTATTATAACCCCGCTGAGTGTTACGAATACTGCGTATTCACCCTTGTCCGCTTTTGAAAGAAGCTGATTTACAATTGCCACAATTATACCTATCCCTGCAATCCTGAATATTACATCAATTTCCATTTTCTACCCCCTAAACGACCATTATAAAAACCCCCATACCTGAAACGAACCCAAGCATCACACACAATTTTGAATATTTTTCATTCTCAATCTCTGCCTTTTTCAGAAACGTCATAAAATATTCTTCATATAGATTCAACAGCTCACTTTGTGTTTCCTTATCGCTTGTGCCGAGAAAGTCAGCCATTGATATAAGCTTTTCTTTTTCATCAGCCTTATATGGTAACGGGCTGTATTTAACTGTCTCTCTCCACACAGAAGAAAAGCTGTCATCTGTTTTAAGTTTTTCCTTGCTCTCTGTTATGAAGCCAAGACTTCTGCAAGAAGCAAGAGCTGAAAGAGAAGAAAGAAGAGAGTATAAATTATCTGCACGAAACTGTAATTCAAGTCTCAGGTTCACAATAAAGCTCACCGTTTCTTCAAGCAAAGACACACGTTTTTTAAGCCGTAAAGACACATTCAAGCTCATCAGGGTTATAGATATCCAGATTATTATCCCGCCTGATAATCTCATCTCTGAGCTCCTTTATATCGTAAATTTCACCGATTTCACCTACCGGTTTATTTTTCAGCATCACGAGCTTTGAGAACGAATAAGTATCAATAAGCTTTTTAATCTGAGGTCGGTAAAGAAGCTCGTTATAATCTGAAGCGTGAACTGTAACAATAAATCTTACACCTGAATTCACCGAGAGTCTGATTGCATCAAGTTCACTTTCCTCGCCCACCTCATCGAGAGCAATTATATCAGGCGACATTGTTTTAAGAGCAATCATCATCGCTTCTTTTTTAGGATAACCGTCAAATACATCGCAGTTTACTCCCACATCATTCTGTGCTATACCTGAACCTACTGAAGCAATCTCCTGACGTTCATCTATAAGGGCAATTTTATGAAATCTCCCATATGATGAAAGCTGACGCACCGCATCACGCAGAACTGTTGTTTTTCCCGAAGATGGCGGTCCGGCTATTATTATGCTTTGCAACGCTCCGTCATAGAGTTCATTAATAATTCTGTCTGCTGAGCCGAAAACCTCACGTGAAATTCTCAGGTTGATTCCTGATACATCTTTAATTGAAGTTATATTTCCTTCTCTGTCACTTACTGCCGTTCCGCAGATTCCTGCTCTGTGACCGCCTTCTGTTGTGACATATCCCTTTACAATTCCCGAAATATGACTATGTACCGAATAGCAGCAAAGTCTGTTAAAGGTTTCATTCACCTGATGAAGTGTGCATATAACAGTATCGTCCATGATACACTTTGTAAGCTCACCGCTGTAGCTGAGAAACCTTATGCCTTCAAGTGTATTTATCACAACAGGCTTTTCACTTCTCATTCTTATTTCAATAGCATTGCTCTTCATATTTTCATCAATGCTTTTGAGCAGTTTTTTCAACTGCGGTTCAACTGACCTGATTGCCGAATCGAAACACTCAGCACCACTTTTTTTCATATACCCGCCTCCTTTTAATTTAAATCTATGACAGCGTGTCCGCAGATAGAACAGATATTAAAAAGCTTTTCTTGACATTTAATGAAGATGTGATATAATACGTGAGTATGCGGGTATGGTGAAATTGGCATACACGCAAGATTTAGGTTCTTGTGTCGCAAGACGTGCAGGTTCGACCCCTGTTACCCGCACCAAAAAAAGAAAAGCCGCACGAAAGTGTGACTTTTCTTTTTTGTATTATTCATTATTCAATATTCATCATTCATTATGCATTTATGGGGAGGATAAATAATGATAAACATTTCTGATTGGACAGATGAATTTATAAATGCTATTGATAATATTTTCGGTAATCGAGTATTTTTTGTCGGTTTACAAGGCAGCTATGCCCGTGGTGAAGCAACAGAAACAAGTGATATTGATATGGTAGTAATCCTCGATGAGCTGACTTTTTCAGACATCAAAGCCTATAACTCTATGCTTGACACTCTTGAGCACAGAGAGCTTATATGCGGCTTTATTTCGGGTAAAAACGATATACTGAGCTGGGAGCCGTCTGATCTTTTTCAGTTTTATTATGACACTTTACCGCTTAAAGGAAGTCTTGACGAATTGCTTTCAAAAATAGATGAAGAATCTGTTTCAAGAGCAATTAAAACCGGAGCTTGTAATATCTACCACGGCTGTGTACATAATATGCTTTATGAAAAGAGCGATGAAATCTTAAAGGGGTTATATAAGTCGGCAACCTTTGTAATTCAGGCAAATGTTTTCAGTGAAACAGGCCGATATTTCAGACATCAGAAAGATTTGTTAAACGCTGCTTCAGCTGATGAGAAGGAAATCATCAAAACCTTTCTCAGATTAAAAAGCGGTGAAACAGCAGACTTCAACAAAGCTTCCGAGTCCTTATTCAGCTGGGCTAAAAGTCTGATTTTAAAAAACTGATATAAATTTTTAACAAAATCTTATTTTCTTTAATAGTGCATATCACCAGCGGCTACTTGTAATTTCAATTCTTTTATGGTATAATACTTAAGTCATTAGATTTCATCTGATTACATAGTAATCGTTGAATATAAATCATTAAGAAAGGGATTTGTATTATGAAAAAAGTTATCTGCAAGGTTGAATACGATACCGAAAAGTCAGAGCTTGTTGCAAAGTTCACAAGCGGCAATTTCGGTGACGCAGACGGCTATGAAGAAAGGCTTTACAAAACAGAAAGCGGCAAGTTCTTCCTCTATGTAAACGGCGGTGAAGAATCACCCTACAAGAAAGAAGACATCAAAAGACTCGCTGCTGCCAAGGCTGACGAATGGCTCAACGCACACGTTTAAAATGAAGAAACACAGCTTACTCAGAGTAGGCTGTGTTTTTTTCTCAGAAAAACAATCTCCCCACTCTTTGTGAGTGAGGAGAATTTCTTTATTTATGCACTCTGATTACAGTTACGGAATACTGAGGCACAGTATAGTTGAATTTTTCACTTATACCGTCTACAGTAAATTCTTCCATAATGCAATCTTCTTTTGCACCGAGAATATTATCATTGTTAAGGCTGTCACCGTAAACCTGATTTACAGTTGCAGTACTCTTTACGTTTTCTGCATTCTGAAGGTCAATTGCAAAGGTTCTCTTTTCGCCTGTCACGTTAACAAGCTTGATGATTGTATCACCTGTTTCATCAGTTGATACAACCTGATAAGCTTCTGCCTTGCTTGTTGATTCAGCCTGATATTCAAACTGAAGAACATCATCGATATAACCTCTGACCATTATGCCGTCAACTTCGATTTTAACGTTATAGGTTTTACCTTCTTCAACAATAAAATCTGTAACTGTTCCGGGAATTTCCCAGGTCTTTTCACCGTTTGTGAAGCGCTGAAGGCAGCTCTTGGTATTGCCCCAACCACCGATGTTCCAGAAGATATAGTTATTTACATCTTTAACTGCGAAAGGAATAATGAAGCCTTCACTTCCGCCTGTCTTTGTACAGTCAACTGAATATGTATAATTGCTCCACTCATTATCACCATAGAAAGTAACAGCACCATGGTTGGTGTCACTCATCCATTCTTCGTTGTTTATGAGCTTACCGCCTTTAATCTTCCATTCACCGCTTGTAGGCTCTGACCAGTCAAGGTCGAAGATACCAAGTGAGAAGTTATTCTTGTCGAGCACTTTGCCTGTCTTGTTATCGGTAACACTGATGTTGTCATACTCAGCAGTTGTATACCATGTGCCTACACCGATTTTACCTTTAAGGTCTGAGGGAGCTATAAGTGCACCGTCAAGCTCAGACTTAAGAAGTGTTGTGCCTGCATTGTTTGAGAAAATCTTCTGAACATAATAGTTGATTGAACCTGTGCAAAGGTTATTGTTGAACCAGATAAGATCAGGTGACCAGTGTGTTGCAGTAAGGTTACCGAAAAGAGGCGCATAGGCTGCCATCTTCACAATGTCACCGTTTCTTTCAAGTCCTGTCATATATGCAGCCTCAGCAAGCGCAGCTTCAAGTCTGTTTGACTTTGCGGCATATTCACCTACAAATACACCGATTGCACCGCCATGATTTGAGTCTGTCATATTTTCTGCATTTCTCGGATAGTTCTTTTCATCGTAGTAATCAGTATTCTCAAGGAACCAATTAGGCTGATTATAGTAGTGCTGGTCTGTTGCACCTGCAAAATCAGTAACACTGTATCCGGGATTATCCTGAAGCCACTGCTTTGCATTTTCATATGATTTAACATAGTTTACGCTGTGTGTACCGTCGCTTAAGCCTGATGAATAGATAAGCTCAAGGCCTTCATAAAGCTCAGGATTCTTGGCTTTTTCCTTAAGAAAAAGATTGAGGAAAGCCTCATATCTTTCAAAGAAAACTTCGCCTTCGTTTTCATTACCGATGCAGATATATTTAAGCTCGAAGGGTTCGGGATGGCCGAGAGAAGCTCTCACCTTACCCCATGTTGTAGTTGCATCACCGCGGCAGAATTCTACAAGGTCAAGCATATCCTGTAAATACTGCTTGAACTCTGCACTTTCCATATCTACGGGAGCTCTGCCTCTTGCCTGACAGTGAAGTCCGCAGTTGATTACGGGCACACCGATTGCACCCATATCTTCAGCAAACTGGAAATATTCGAAGAATCCGAGACCGTAGCTCATAAAGCAAGGAAGAGGATCATCGGTTGCTTCAAGATTTGTCCAGAGATTGAGACTGTATGGTCTTGCAGCAACATCACCGTATTTTCCGTTGAATTCAAGAGGAAGTCCGTCTTTGCCTGTTGCAATTGAAGCTTTCCAGTTATAAGCTGAGCTGTAATCTGTACCTTCAATTATACAACCACCGGGAAAACGGAGGAACTTCGGCTGAAGTGCTTCAACCATTTCTGCAAGATCCTTGCGAAGACCGTTTTTTCTGCCCTTATATGTATCCTCAGGGAAAAGAGAAATCATATCAAGTGCAACACCCTGATTGGTATCAACCTTTACCTGAAGTGAAACACCTTCGTTTGCAGTAAGTGAAGAAGTAAGCGGAAGCTCATACTTCACCCATTCTTCTGTGAGACTGTCAATTACAGCTGAAGCCGCAACCTCACTACCCACCATAAGGTTTACATAAACCTTACCGGGTGCACCCCAGAGTCTTCTTGCATACATTGAAAAGTTATATGTTTCACCCTCAACACAGTTCATTCCGTCAAGGAAGCCTCTGTTTGCAACACCGGAAGGTTCACCTACAGTATTATTGATTCTGAGATAATGTGGATTGTTTTCGTTAAGACTGAACTCAGACTCCCCTTCAATCCACCATGTTGCAGAGCCAACGCCTGTCCAACCGTGAGCTTTGTCATCCTTAGCCTGATCAAAGTATTCAAATGAACGGTTGATTACCTTTTCACCGTAGAGACCACCGTCAGCTGCAAAGTTGATATCCTCAAAGAACACACCGTAAAGAAGATCGCTGATATCGTGAATTTCATCTTGAGCATCAACAGTCAGTCTGTAGTCTGCACTGTCGGTATTATATTCTGTAATGCTGTTTGCATCGGGGCGGATAACAGTATCAGCCTCGTTACCGCCGAAAATTGAAAGTCCCATAATAAATGACATAATTATTGCTGATATACGTCTGAGATATGCCTGAATTTTGTACTTCATCGTAATACCTCTTAATATTGATTATTCTGTATAAGCCTTTGCTTTTTCAAACTCCTCTGTGATTTCTGCTGAAGGTTTCTTTGTGAGAAGTGAAACAACAAGAATTACAACAGCTGAGAAAATGAACGCGGGAAGAAGTTCATAGATAGCCCATACACCGCCCATAGGAGCAAGCTTAAGCTTCCAGAAGAATACCATAAATGCACCGCTTACCATACCTGCGATTGCACCCTGATATGTTGTTCTCTTCCAGAAGAGTGAGAAGAGCATAATCGGTCCGAAGGTTGCACCGAAGCCTGACCATGCGAATGATACGATATCAAAAATTACACTGTCTTCTTTCCATGCAATAGCAACGCCGAGAACGCTGATGATAAGAAGAGCAATTCTTGAAACGAACATAACTGACTTATCATTATCGTTCATCTTTGTAAGCTTCTTGAAGATATTTACAGCCTTGGGTGATTTTTCATAAATATTCTTAGCAAATGCTGATGAAGCAATAAGAAGATATGAGTCAGATGAGCTGATTGTTGCAGCAAGGATACCTGCCATTACAACACCTGCAAGAAGTGCGGGAAGAAGGCTCTTTGAAAGATTGATGAAAATATTTTCTGCACCTGAAGCTGTAAGAAGTGATGTTTCTGTGGGGAAGATAACTCTGCCCATTACACCGATTGCAACAGCAGCAAAGAGTGAAATGAGAACCCATACAGTAGCAATTCTTCTTGACTTCTTGAGCTCGTCAACCTTACGGATAGCCATAAATCTGAGAAGCACCTGAGGAATACCGAAGTAACCGAGACCCCATGACATTGTTGAAACTATCTTAAGGAAGCCGTAAGGTGCAGGTTCACCAAACACAGGAGCACCGTTAACAACCTGCTGAACACCGTTTGCATCAAGCACGGGAGAAGCAAGACTTGTAAGTGAAAGATAACCCGGAATAGCTCTTGCGTTTTCAATAACAGCATCAAGACCGCCTGCGTGGATAGTACCTGTTACAAGAACAGTTACAAGTGCAACAACCATAACAATTGCCTGCATAAAGTCTGAAACACTTTCAGCAAGGAAACCGCCGAGGAATGTATAGATTACAACAAAAATTGCACCTGCAATAAGCATTGAGTGATAGCTGTAACCGAAAAGTGTGCTGAAAAGCTTGCCGCATGTTACAAAGCAGCTTGAAGCATAAACAGCGAAGAAAACAAGAATGAAAATGGCTGCAAGAGTCATAATAATCTTTTTCTTTTCGTGGTAACGGTTTGAGAAAAATTCGGGAATTGTAATAGCGTTGCCTGAAACTGTTGAATATTTACGCAGTCTTTTTGCAACGATAAGCCAGTTGACATATGTACCGATTGCAAGACCGATAGCAGTCCATGCAGCGTCGGCAATGCCGCACCAATAAGCAACACCGGGAAGTCCCATAAGAAGCCAACCGCTCATATCTGAAGCTTCTGCACTCATTGCAGCAACCCAGGGTCCGAGACTTCTGCCGCCGATAAAGTAATCCTCTGAGCTTTTGTTTGCTCTTTTTGCATACGCAAGACCGATGCCGATAACTATAAGCATATATCCTGCCATTGCAATAAAGATTTGCAATGTAGATGAATCCATTTTTTAGTCCTCCTTTGTTTTATCTCCAAAAATGAATATCTTTTGTATAATTTATGATTATATTATATATTTACAAAAATGTAAAGTATTATATTCAATTTTTATTCTTTTTATATTTCTTACTTTTAAATTTAAATATGTTTCTTTCTTTCAGTTTTAAAAACGGTTTCTGAAGAAATTTTCCGCATGTTATATGAAAAACAGTAAGTCCGAGCAGCTGCCCGATAATAATATTCAATCTTACAACGCCTTCATTGTAAACAAGTATAAAGAAAAATGACATCACTGTAAAAAGCACAGAAAAAAGAACATCCCTTATAAACACTGCTGTTTTTCTTCCCGATATAAGGAGAAAAAAACAGGAAAGAATTTCATAGACAACCGACATAATCACACCGAAGCCAAGTGATAAAGCGAAGCGGTATATCTGGTTAATAAGCGGTTCAGTGTAACTCATCTGAATACCCTTTTGAAAAAACCTTCCGACCTTGGTCTGTTGTCAAGATAAATCATTGAAGAAATTTCACCGTCAATACTAAGCTCACCCGTCTCTGTATTGAGTGTACTTATATGAAGGTTATTGCCGCCTATTGTCAGTTCACCGAAATCTGTATAAGCCACAATTGAATTTTCATCGAAGGAATCAACATCCGTAACACCGGTAAGTGAAATTTCTTTTCTGTCCTTGAGTATAAGGCTGTGGGGCATTGTTTTATCTTTGTATTCAGTCATAAAAATACCTCCTTACTGAAAACTATTCAGCAAAGAGGTATTATATTCTTAAAGAATTTTGTACATAAGACCCGCATCGTTTTTTGTTGCGTGTTCAGTTACAATAAGAACTTCAGCCTTAAGGAGGTTTTCACCCATCTGGATTTCGATTATATCCCCCACCTTCACGTCATATGAAGCTCTTGCAATTTTACCGTTTACGGTAACATGCTTTGCATCGCAGACCTCGTTGGCAATTGTTCTTCTTTTTATAAGGCGTGAAACCTTAAGATATTTGTCAAGTCTCATTTTTCCTCCAAAAAATCAGGACTTCCGTTTTTCAGGAAGCCCCAGTGATTTTTCAAAATTATTTAACTGCGTTCTTGAGAGCAGCGCCTGCCTTGAATGAGGGCATCTTAGCGGCAGCGATTTCGATAGCTTCGCCTGTCTTGGGGTTGTGACCTGTTCTTGCAGCTCTTTCCTTAACTTCGAATGTGCCGAAACCGATAAGCTGAACCTTATCACCAGCCTTGAGAGCGTCTTCGATTGAACCGAGAACTGCTGCAAGAGCCTTTTCTGCATCCTTCTTTGAAATTTCAGCCTTAGCTGCAACTGCATTGATTAATTCAGTTTTATTCATTTTTTTATCCTCCATAAAGATATATATTTTCCACGAGATTGCTCTCAATTGGATCCTAAAATTATTTTAGCTTCTTTCCAAAGCTCGTCCAGTTCCTCAATAGGGGTTTCTTTCATATTGATGTTTCTTTCTTCAGCAAGCTTTTCGACAATCACATATCTTTCAATAAATTTTTCGTTTGAAAGAGTGAGTGCTTCTTCAGATTCAACATCGAGGAAACGTGAAACATTAACGCAGGAAAAGAGAAGGTCGCCCATCTCATTTTTAATTTCCTCAGCGTCTTTGTTTTTCATTGCTGATTTAAGCTCTTCAATTTCACTGTAAAGCGCTTCAAAAGCTCCGTCAATATTATCCCAATCGAAGCCTGCTTTCTTTGCCTTTGACTGAATCTTCTGAGCTCTCATAAGAGCTGGAAGCTCTTTTGGCACCTTAAGCATTGATGAACCCTGAGTTTTCTGTCCCTTGGACATTCTCTTTATATTATCCCAATTTGTAAGCACTTCATCGGTTGATGAAACATTTATGTCACCGAAAACGTGAGGATGACGTTCAATAAGCTTCTTGCAGATTCCGTCACATACATCAGAAAATTCAAAGCCGTTTTCTTCCTTTTCAATCTGAGTATGGAAGGCTACCTGTAAAAGCACATCACCAAGCTCTTCCTTGAGAAGCTCTTTATCGTTTTTATTGATAGCTTCAATTACTTCGTAAGTTTCTTCGATGAAATCCTTACGGATGCTTTCGTGAGTCTGCTCTGCATCCCAAGGACATCCGCCCGGACCTCTGAGAAGCTCCATAATATGAAGTAAGTCCTCTATATTATATTTATCTTTTCTTGTAAAGTCAACCATTGTTTTACCTCAATTGGAAATATTTTAACCTAATACGCCGAATTTTGCAAGGATTTTTGCGATTTTTTCTCCCTTAGGAAGCATTTCTACATCATCTTTAACAATTCCTTTAAGAATAAGCATTAAAACCGCATAAACTACAGCACCCATTCCGATTGAAATAATTGTGAAGATTCGGCTTTCCATCATCAGCTTTTCAGTAATAATGTAGTTTACACCCCAGGCGGTAATACCACAGGCAGCCGCAGAAACAAGAGGCTTAAGATATACTGATACGAAATCAATTTTTACCTTTGTTACTCTGAGAAGAGAAGTAAGATTAATTGCAAAAATGATAATGTAGCAGACTGTTGTACTTATAGGTGCACCGTTGATATTGATTTCGGGATTGCCTATAAGAATAAAGTTGAGAAGAATTTTTGCACAGCTGCCCACAGCAATTGATTTGATGGGAATATCCATTCTTCCCACAGCCTGAAGCATATTGGTCATAGGTGAAGTTGCTGCAAAAAGGAAAATACCGAGACCGTAAACTCTGAGCATAGGCTCTGCTACGGGAATCATTTCAGGCTGAGAGCTATAAATGATTCCGAGAATCGGACCTGGAATTGCAGCAATACCGAGACCTGCAGGCATTGCAATCATCATTGTTACACGAAGAACGGTTTCAATTGCCTTTTTTATATCAGTCTTGTTCTTCCTTGCCCAAGCAGCTGAAAGCACAGGAATGGCGCTGATACCGAGCGTAAGAGTTATTGTGGGAATAAGATTCTTAATGCTGAGTACTGCAGCGTGTGTGCCATAAAGATAGTTATTGATACCTTCATCAAGCGTCTGAGAAGCTTCAAGCGCAGTGATGTACATATTTTTGATTGAGTCAAGTCCGATTTCAAGTGCATATGCAAGACGGCTTCTGATGGTAAGGTCGTCAATCATATTACTGATATTGAGAACAACTGAGCTGAGAGCAATAGGGGCAGCGATTTTTATAAGTGCTTTTCTGAGGTTTTTATCGCTGTCAGCCTCAGGAGAATTAACAAGCTCATCTCTTGTAAAGCCGAAGCCTTTTCTCTTATAACGGATAAAAAGATAAAGAAGACCGAGCATTGAACCGAGAGTTACACCTGCAATTGCAACTGCCGCCGCATAAGGATACATTACGCTGAGAGCTTCAGCTTCGTTGTGCACCTCAACACCAAAAACTGTTGCAACACCGTTCACCGCTTCCTTATGGTATGTATTAATCCAATGGTTAAAGCATACATAAGTTGCAGAAAGACCGAAAATGAACTTTACGGCAGCTTCAATAACCTGAGAAACACCTGTGGGGGTCATATTATTAAGGCCCTCATAGTAGCCTCTGAATGATGACATCATGCAACAGAACATAATGCAGGGAGCAACAGTAAGCACACTCACATAGTTCATCGGTGATTTAACAAGCACCGAATAAGGATATGCAACAAGCATAAGAATCAGTGTGCCTGTCAGACCCACAACAAAGAACAGCTTCTGTGCAACATGGAAAATTCTCTGTGCATCCCTGATTCTGCCCTGTTCAATACTTTGAGAAACCATTTTTGCTACTGCAATAGGCAGACCTGCCATAGAGATTGCATAAAGCGGATTGTAAATTGCATAAGCACCCTGGAAATAACCGTTACCTTCAGGTGTAAGCAAGTTGAGAAGCGGAATTTTATAAACCGCACCTATAATTTTTACAAGCACTGTTGCTATTGCAAGTACACCTGCACCTGTAAGCAGTGATTGCTTTTTTCTTTCAGCCACGCTGACTCATCTCCTTAATTTATTGATTTATCCTATAAATTCATTGAGAAGTGAATTTTCGGGAATAGCGCTTTCAGAAAATGAAGCAAATTCTGAAAGTCTGTTTTTCAAGCTCTGTGCATCTTTAAAATATTTACTCTCTTCATTGATATGGCCCAACAAACTGATAGCCGTATCTCTGAATACACAGGGTTCGTAAGGATGAATGGAATCGATTTTTATATCTGCTCTGTGTGAGAAAGGAAAAAGGTATCTGTCCTCCCCTTTTCTCACGCCGTTCCAAAGATAAAATGTATATTCAACCTCAGTGTTTCTGTGATGATAATCTCTTATGAGACGCCTGATGAACCGCATATCACGTTTTGTCAGAAGAACTTCTTCACCTTTATAAATTCTTGAAGAAACGCTGACATAAAGCTTTTTCATATGCTCGCTTTCAAGCTGATCAGTTATAATCGGGTTTATTGCGTGAAGACCTTCAACAATGATTATACCGTCTTTTTCTACCTTAGTTTCGGTGAAATGCTCTCTTTTCTTTGTCTTAAAGCTGAAGTGAGGCAAGTCACATCTGCCTCTTTGAAGAAGCTCAGAAAGGCATTTTCCGATCAAGTCAACATCAAGAGCCTTTACGGTTTCATAGTCAACTGTTCCGTCTTCAAAGGTGTAATTCAGATTGTTCTCGCTGTAAAAGTCGTCAAGAGAAATTGTGATTGCATTTCTGCCTGACTGTTCAAAGCACTTTTTAAGCATTGAAGCCGTTGTTGTCTTGCCTGAACCTGAAGGACCTGCAAGCATAAGAAGTGCTCTGCCTTTATGTGAGGCGGTCATTTCAGCAACCTCTTTTATCTTTTCCCAGTAGCATTTTTCACATTCTATGATAAACTTTTCAGCGTCCTTCCTGACACAGCTGTTTATACTGTCAAGAGTAGCTCTCATTCAGTTCACCTCAGAAATATATTTTCCGTAAAAATCTTCAATGTAGTTTTTACGGTTCAGTATTTGCTCAAAATCATTAATATATTCGTATGGATATTTATAGTTGAATATTCTTTCTATTTCACCGGAATTAGGTGCTTTAAGCTTTGTTACGGCACCTGCGCCCACTGCAAGAACAGTATGACATTCCTCCATCATATAGACGTTATAAAGACCTTCATAGCCCTCTTTTGCCCAGCCGACATTTTCAAGGTTGCCGAGACACTTGCTCTGACGGTACATATAATAAGGCACATAACCTGCATTCGTCAGTTTACTCTGTACCATTGAAAGCATTCTCGATGCTACATCCCCTGCCAGGATTTCTTTTTTGTCTGTCACAAGATTTGATGAGCGCTTGAGAGCAAGGGTATGTACCGTAATATTTTCAGGACTCATTGAAATTGCCTTGTCAAGTGAATATTCAAAGCTTTCAACTGTATCTTCGGGAAGTCCTGCAATAAGGTCCATATTAATATTACCGAAGCCTTTTTCTCTGGCGAGATTGAAGCACTCTTCAGTTTCCTCTGCTGTATGCCTTCTGCCGATTGCAGTCAGTACATTGTTATTAAAGGTCTGTGGATTGATGCTGATTCTTGTGCAACCTGAATTTTTCATTACATCGAGCTTTGCTGCATCTGTACTGTCAGGTCTGCCTGCTTCAATTGTATATTCCTTTATGTCAGATAAATCGTAGTGTTCTTTGATTGTATCCGTAATTTTCTTCATCTGCTCAGCGGTAAGCACCGTAGGTGTACCGCCGCCGATATAAATGCTCTGAAGCTTAAGTGAAAGCTTTTTTGCAATTTCTGCTGTGTAAACAAGTTCTTCGCAAACCTTTTCAACATACTGTGGAATCAGCTTCTTTGCCGAATCGTTTGAGTGTGACACAAAGGAGCAATAAGTACATCTTGAAGGACAGAACGGTATTGCTACATAAAGAGAAAAGGAATCGGATTTACTTTCTTCAATTATGGGTGCTTCCATTTTTGCAACCTTAAGTGCAAGTGCAGTTTTCTCTTTGCTTACTCTGAGTTCTTCCAAAAAATATCTGATTGATTCATTTTCACCGTGCTTCTTTGCAAGGTTTGTCATAAGCTTTGCAGGTCTGACCCCTGTGAGAATTCCCCACGGAGGTGTATAACCTGTATACTCACAAAGAATATCAAAAAGCATAAGCGCAATTTTTCTCTCAAAAAAACTGTCGTCACTTTCTGAAAACCACTTGTTTTCAAAAGAAAGAGTTGCTGTTCTTTTTTCAGCAAAACCGTCTTTTCTGAAAATTACACTTATGTTGTTGCCGTCAAGCTCAGTTACACAAAGCTCTTCAGCATCCAGGTCTTCTTTATCCTCATAGATTTTTATATGAGGATAAAAAAGTCTCAGCAGGTTTTCCGTTTCATAGCGGAAAGTATTGTTTATAGTAATAAGATTCATTTTTTACATGCCTTTCATGTAAAGATTGGTTCTTCTTTCAGTGTCCAGATCAGTTATATCTTCATGACCGGGATAAACCTTAAAATTTCCTTCCAGTGCAGCAAGCTTTTTAAGTGACGCAATAATCTGCAGCGTACTTCCGCCCGGAAAATCCGTTCTGCCGATTGAACCGCAGAAAAGTGTATCTCCCGAAAAAATCATGTCACCGATTTTGTAGCAGACAGAGCCGACAGTATGTCCGGGTGTATGGATAACTTCAATTACGGAATCACCAAAAGGAAGCTTGTCACCATCAATTACGGTTTTATCAGCTTCAAACGAAGGCATTGTCAACCCGAAAAAATCACCGAGAGACTTACTGCTGTCATAAAGACAATCGGCATCAAGTGAGTGAATAACCACCTCACCGCCAAAATCTGCTTTAAGCCTTTTCACACCTTTAATGTGGTCAAAATGGCCGTGAGTGAGAAGAATATAGCTGAGTTTTTCTATTCCCTTGTTTTTGAGAAATGCCTTAAGTCTTTCGCCGTAGTCACCCACATCAATAAAGGCACACTCACCGCTTACTTTGTCAAGGAGAATATAGCCGTTCGTACCCATTTCGCCAAGCTGAACTCTTGTTACTTCAAAAGACATTATTTAACCTTCTTCCACTCGTCTGTGTTCATAACAATTGTAACGGGACCGTCATTAAGAAGCTCCACTGCCATTTCAGCACCGAACACACCCTGAGCTACCTTTGAAACGCCGAGATTTCTCAGCTCTTCACAGAACTTTTCATAAAGCTCATTTGCAATTGCAGGCGGTGCTGAATTGATGAAAGACGGTCTTCTGCCGTGGGAAAGGTCGGCGCAGAGTGTGAACTGTGAAACCACAAGCACCTCACCGCCGATTTTATCAAGAGAAAGATTCATTTTGCCGTTTTCATCCTCAAAAATGCGGATTTCAGCAACCTTTCTGGCAAGAATCTTCATTTCCTCTTCAGTGTCACCGTCCATTACACCGAGAAGCACGAGAAAACCATTTTTGATTTCACCCGTAATATTGCCTTCAACGGTAACAGACGCCCTTGTTACTCTTTGAATTACTGCTTTCATTTAATCTACCTTTTTGCTCTTACAGACCCGAACGCTCGGTACTGAGAACACCTTTAATCTTTTTAAGTTTTTCGCACACGCTCTTGAGATGTTCTGCTCCGTTTACCGTAATTGTCATATAAACGGTGCATCTGCCGTCGCTTCCGTCTTTTGTAAAGATGGAGTGAATCATAACGTGCATATTTGCAATTACACCCGAAAGGTCAGCAAGCATACCGACACGGTTCATACAGGTAATTGCAAGAGTTACTCTGTAAGAATTCTGAACCTTGGTATCCCAGTAAGCATTAATCCATCTTTCAGGCTCAGCACAGGTTGCTAAATCCTTAGGCACATTGCTGCACTTTCTTGTGTGGATTGAAACACCGTGCCCCCTTGTAATAAAGCCGATAATGTCATCACCCGGAAGAGGATCGCAACAACGAGAGAACTTTATAAGGCAATTATCAATACCTTCGATTATAATACCGTCTGCACTTTTTACAACCTTTTTAGGTGCAGCTGCTACCGGCTGAACAAGCTCAGGTTGAGTTTCTTTAATTAGCTTAGTGTATTCCTCTTTAATGCGAGGAATGAAATTTGTAAGAATAAGACCGCCGTAACCGATTGCTGCATAAAAATCATCAAGTGTGTTGCAATGATGTTTTTCAGCGAACTTCATAAGAAATTCACCCATCTGTTTTTCGGGAAGTCTTATGTTGTTACGCTTGAATTCACGTTCAACTTCAGCCTTTCCTTCAAGAATATTTTCGTCACGTTTTTCTTTCTTGAACCATGAACGGATTTTAGTTCTTGCCGAAGCGGTTTTTGCAATTTTCATCCAGTCTCGGCTGGGGCCTTTATTCTGTGATGAAGTGGTGAGAATTTCAATAATTTCACCGTTATTGATTTTGTGGTCAAGGGTGGAGATTCTTCCGTCAACCTTTGCACCGATCATTTTGTTGCCGACGCCTGAGTGAATTGCATAAGCAAAGTCAATGATGCACGAGCCCATAGGAAGGCTGATTACATCACCCTTGGGAGTGAAGGCAAATACTTCCTCAGGTACAAAATCAGTTTTGATTGTTTTTACGATATCTTCAACATCGTCACTGTCCTGCTGGCTTTCAAGAAGCTGTCTTATCCATGAAAGGCGTTCTTCAAATTTGGCTTTGCCGCTTACACCCTGCTTATATTTCCAGTGTGCAGCAATACCGTATTCAGCGGTATGGTGCATTTCCCAGGTTCTTATCTGCACTTCAAAAAGAATACCGTCTTTACCGATAACCGTTGTATGAAGTGACTGATACATATTGGGTTTTGGAGTTGAAATATAGTCCTTGAATCTGCCCGGAATAGGATTGAACATATCGTGGATTATACCAAGGCAGCTGTAGCATTCAAAAACTGAATCAACAATTAACCTTACAGCGTAAATATCGTAGATTTCGTCAAAGGTTCTGCCCTTCATATAGGTCTTAGGGTAAATACCGTGAACACTCTTGATTCTGCCTGCAATATGCACATTGGGTACTTCCTTCTGCACTCTCTCCTGAATTTCATCCTTGATGTGCTGAAGGAAATCCTGTCTTGAAAGATTCTGCTTTTCAAGCGTTGCTTCAATTTCTTTATAAGCAACGGGGTCAAGATAGCAGATTGCAAGGTCTTCAAGCTCCTCCTTGAATGCACGGATACCGAGACGGTGTGCTATGGGAGCATAAATTTCCAGAGTTTCCTTTGCTTTATATCGCTGCTTTTCTTCGGGCATAAACTGAAGTGTTCTCATATTATGCACACGGTCAGCAAGCTTAATGATAATAACTCTGATATCCTGACTCATAGCAAGGAACATTTTTCTGATGTTTTCGCTCTGAGCCTCTTCTTTACTTGCCGAAAGAGGAATCTGACCGAGCTTTGTTACACCGTCAACAAGATGCTCTACACCTTCACCGAAAAGGCTTCTTACTTCCTGAGATGTAATTTCAGTATCTTCAACGACGTCATGAAGAAGAGCCGCACAGACGGAGTCGGCATCCATACCCATTTCTGCAAGAATTTTTGCTACTGCAAGAGGATGAATGATATAAGGCTCACCTGAACGGCGCTTCTGTCCGTCGTGGGCATTATAGGCAAGTTCGAAAGCTTTTTTCAGCATTTCAATATCTTTTTCACTGAAATTTTCTTTGACAAGTGAGAGAAGATTATCAAAATCCTGTCTTATTTTTTCTGCCATTATATCGCTCCTCCTTTCATTCCGCAAGGCTTTTCAGGTAGCCGAGCAGTTTTGAATCATCGAGATTGACCTTACATTCCGTATCAGCAAGAAGAATCTCATTTCCGTTTTTTCTGAATATGCCGAGCTCTTCAAGAACATCAATAGCAGTAAGCACTCTGCAGGCATCGCTTCCGTCTGAAGAAAGTCTGTAGCAAAGTACATCAAGATCATGCTTCCAGCCTTTATTGCTTCTTATAAATCTGAAAACATCTGCAATATTCTGTCTTGTGGGAGTTATGAATTCAATTTGTTTTTCACCGAGCTTTTCTCTGCGCTTCAATTTTTCATAAAGGCGTACACTTCTCAGATATTTGTCATCATCAGTTCCTGACATACGTACATCCTTTATGTATATGCTCACCTTGGTTTGTCCCATATATTCGTTTTTCTCAAGTCTTACGGCAAGGTCAAGAATATCGCCCTCGTCATAAGGGAAGTCGTTGAGTGTTACACCGAAATAAAGGGCAGACACAGTTGCATTACCTCTTCTGAGACTGAGTCTCAGATGCTTTCCTCCGCCTATCGGCTGAACAGAGGTCAGCGTCATACCGAAAAGTCCGAACATCGGCTGAGGATTACCTGCACCAAAGGGTTCAAGTGCCGAAATCACATCAAGCACATCTGCTGAAATGAATTCAGGCTTAAGCTTACAGTCAAGCGCAACTGTTGCAAAAGGCATTTCAACTGTTTTTGCATAGTCCTGAACAGCTTTTTTGAAATCGTCAATATTCTCACTGTCCAGACCGAAGCCTGCAGCAAGAGTATGACCGCCGAAATGGTTAAGAAGATGAGAAGCAGAATTGATAGCTTCATAAAGGGAGAAGCCTTCAATGCTTCTGCCTGAGCCTTTTGCTTCCTTACCGTCATCGGTAATAACGATACAAGGCTTGCCGTATTTTTGTGTAAGACGGGCAGCAACAATTCCGATAACACCGCCGTGCCAGTTTTCACCTGAGAAAACAAGCACTCTGTCATAGAGCATTTCAGGATTATTTCTTATCTGTGCTTCAGCCTCACCTGAAATAATTTTTTCAACATCCTGACGGGTTACGTTTGAAGAATCAACTGTTTGTGCATAGAAAAGAGCATTGCCCTCCTCTTCGCTTATAAGAAGTCTGAACGCTTCTTCAGCTGAAGAGATTCTGCCGATTGCGTTAATTCTCGGCACAAGAGAAAAGGCAACTGTTGAAGCATTGATTTCTTTTCCGTCAACGCCCGCAATCTGTTTGAGAGCCTTCACACCGGGTCTTGTTGTCTTGTTGAGAATTTTCAGACCGTGCTTGACAATTGCACGGTTTTCACCTGTGAGAGATACAATATCTCCGATTGTACCGATTGTTACAAGATCACTGTATAAATCAAGAAGCTCATCGGTGGTTTTATCTGAAAGAGCACAGACAAGCTTGAAAGCAACGCCTACACCTGCCCAGAGCTTGAATTCACTGGGACAGTCATATCTGTGGGGATCAACAACAGCAACAGCCTGAGGTATGGTATGAGAAGCCTTATGGTGGTCTGTGATTACCAAATCCATTCCGAGAGATGAAATATAATCAGCTTCATTGAAGGCTGAAATGCCGTTATCAACGGTTATTATGAGCTTTACGCCCTTTTCTGAAATTTCCTTGACAGCATCGAGATTAAGACCGTAGCCCTCAGAATTTCTGTCAGGAATATATGTGATTACATCTGCGTTTTCACTTTTAAGATAAAGATAAAGAAGCGCTGTCGAGGTAACACCGTCAGCATCATAGTCACCGTAGATGAGAATCTTTTCTTTTTCTTCAATTGCTTTTCTGATTCTCTCTGCAGCCTTGTCCATATCTTTGATTTCGAAAGGATCGGAAAGTCTGCACTCTTTTGAGAAAAAGTCAAAAATTTCACTGTCGTCTGTAATTCCTCTTGAAACAAGAAGCAGACTGCAGAAGGGGTCTATATCATATTCTTCAGCTATATCTGAAGCAAGCTCTTTGTCAAGAGCTGAAACAAGCCATTTTTTTCTGCTCATATTCTATATCCCCTCTCATAAGATTTAATTCGAATATTATAACACTTTTTATCTGTGTTTTCAACTGTTTTACCTGCCAACTTTCAAGTGTTCATTAATAAGTTTCAGGAATACCGCACCGTATTTTTCATATTTGCGTTCAGATATTCCGGGCACCTTCATAAAGGATGCCGCATCTGTCGGCTTATTTGTGGCAAGCACAACAAGTGTTGCATCAGTGAAAATAATAAATGCAGGAACGCTGCTTTTGGTTGCAAGGTCTTTTCTGAGTATTTTAAGCTTTGTAAGAAGTCGCAGATCAAGCTCAGATGTGGGATTACCCGCAGTTTTATATTTGTCGGTTTTCTCAAGAAATCTGCGCAGTCTTTTGTTTTTGAAAAGAACGGCATAGGCTTTATCTTCAACTATAAGATTTCCTTTTGCGTCTTCACTTATAAATGAGTGATCAAGGAAATATCTGATATGCTTTTCAATCTGACTTTCGGCAACATCACTCATAATTCCGAAGGTTTTAACATTATTAAGCTTTTTAAGAAGAATATACTCTGTTTCATTGCCCTTCAGCACATTGATTACGGTTTCTTTTGTCTCTTTTTCTTTAAGACGTTTTATACAGGAGAATATCTTCTGTGCTTCAAGGGTTATATCAACACTGGTTCCGCTTCCGTTACAGCCTGAGCAGTTCTGACATCTGCCCTTAGGCTTTTCACCGAAATATGAAAGCATATAGTTTCTGAGACAAGGTGCATTTGTTGAGTAATACACCATCTTATTAAGTTTTTCATATCTGAGCGTTTTAATTTCTTCTTTTTCTTTTTCATTGATTTCTGAATTTTCATCAGGATTTTCAATGAAGAATTTCTGAAGTCTTACATCAGACGGACTGAAAAGCAGTATACAGTCTGCATCACCGCCGTCACGTCCTGCCCTGCCTGCTTCCTGATAGTAGCTTTCAATATCGCCTGGCATATTGTAGTGAATTACAAAAGAAACATTTGATTTATCTATACCCATACCAAAGGCGTTGGTGGCAATAATTACCTCTTTTCTGTCCTCGATAAACATTTCCTGATTGCGCTCACGCTCAGCCTTTGAAAGACCTGCGTGATATTTTGTTACACTGTAGCCCTCATCACTGAGCTTTTCATAAAGCTCATCGGTGTTACGCCTTGAGGCACAATAAACAATACCGCTTCTGCCTGAATATAAATCAAGATAACGGCGAAGTGCAACATATTTATTTTTTGGCTTGATTACCTCAAAATAAAGGTTCGGTCTGTCAAAGCCTGTCACCACCTCAAAAGGATTGTCAAGTCCGATAAGCTCAGTTATGTCATCACGGACCATTTGAGTTGCCGTTGCGGTAAAAGCAGTCACCACAGGTCTTTTCTGAAGATTTGAAATAAAACCTTTAATCTGAAGATAGCTTGGTCTGAAATCGTGTCCCCAATGAGAAACACAGTGTGCCTCATCAACACATACCATGGAAATGTCAATTTTCTGACAAAGGGAAATAAACTCCGTATTAAGAAGTCTTTCAGGAGCTACATATATAATTTTGTACTGATTGTCTTCAGCTTTTTTCATAACAGCTTCATGCTGCTTTTCGGTAAGAGTAGCATTGATGTAAGCTGCTTTTATTCCGCACTGTGTAAGTGCGTTGACCTGATCCTTCATTAAAGAAACAAGAGGAGAAACAACAAGAGTTACACCTTCAAAAAGCAAGGCCGGAACCTGAAAGCAAACAGATTTGCCTGCACCTGTCGGCATTATTCCGAGAGAATCTCTTCTCTGAAGAATTGCATCAATAAGCTCCTCCTGCCCTTCTCTGAATGAAAAGTAGCCGAAATATTCTTTTAATACAGAATTTTTATCCAAAAGGAAAACCTCCGTGAGGGTTAAGGTGAATTTGAATTATTTACAGAAACAGTCTTTTTGAGAGCCATCTTCTGATTGTTTTGCTTGAGTAGCAATAAGAAAGAAATGCAATAATTGCAGCAAGTGAAGCAAAAATTATTATACCTATGGGGAAAGCAATTTCTATCGCACAAAGGTATGTGAGAATTGCGCCCACACCAACTGAGCTTATTGCAACTGAGCTGACAATAAACAAAGCCTTAAGCACCCAATGGCGCTTTCTTGCTCTCACCCACAAAAGATAAGAAAGTATAAGTGCCGAATGAAGCAGAATTATAAGCAATGCACCCTTAAGGTCAATTACAGCACCGATATTTGTAAGCTTGTACAGAATTAAAGCATAAACTGTCACAGCCACAGTATCAAACGCCCACATAAGATATGCACGCATTTTTCTGAGGAAAAACGGCAGGATAAGAATCACCCATAAAAGACATCCTGCTCCGACAACATGCAGTGACCACCAGCTTTCTTTGTAAATAAATAAATTTATAAGAAAACATACTATCTGAGGAATTGCAAACACAGTTGTTGCAAGCAAAGCAAAAAACTTTTTCTTTTTTCTTTCCGGAATTTCAAAAATTTCATTTGAAAAAGCGGGTTCTTTTTCTGTTTCTTCAAGTATATTAGGATTTATAACCGGAGTTTCACAAAGGGCACATTTTTTTGCCGAACCTTCAAGCTCTACTCCGCAATTTACACAGTAAGACATATTCATTCTCCTTTAATTTATTCTCTGTTACTTTCAATTTTTACATGTACACCCATTTTTACGAGACTCGTGAAAAATTCACGTTCAATATCTCTGTCTTCATAGCAATTGGAAAATGAAAACACAAGCGTATCTCCGTGTGACATCACACCGCATCTTGCACCGTTGAGTTTACCGGGGCCTGTAAAGAGTGTGAACTTTTCTACTTTTTCACTTACTGTGGGCGGAAGCGGTACGGGACCGATATTTGAAATAAGGGTTGAAGTTGTCTGCTCTCCTGTTATGATAAAGGAAACACCGATACCCAGATCCTTAAGCGGTAAGGGAAGATATTTCATAACGGGATTGCGTTCAAGTTTCAGATTCTGAGTCATCATTGAATTTGTAAGCTTAGGATCATTAGCAAGTCTCAGCTGTAATGATACTGTTCTGAGAAGCTCTTCAAAACTGTATTCACCCAAATTAGGATCAATTTTGACTCTTAAACAAAGAACAAAATTTCTAAGAGTTTCAGAAGGAAAAGCTTTTCTCAGATTAACGGGGATCTGCACAGAAACCTCTTTTTGTTTTTTGTTTTCTCTGAGCTGCTTTCTGTAGTGCACGTCAAGAAGAATTGTTGCAAAAAACTCTGTTACGGTTACGCCGTAGCTTTTGGCAACTGCATGAAGCTCTCTGAAGGACATTGTGCCTGTTGTAAAATTGCATGTATGCCTCGGCATTTTTGTTCCTACCGCATGATATACAAACTTATCACGACGGTTATATTTGACCTTTGAGGAAGCATATCTGATATATGCATCTTCAAGCTCTTCCTCTTTCGGTGCTTCATTTACATCAAGAACAAACTGATTATACCCAATTTCATTACCCTTAAGTCTCAGATATTCACCCACAAGAGTAGAAAGGAAAACGGTTGCTCCGTAGCCGTCACAGAGTGCGTGATAGACATCAACAGAAATATTTTTTCCGAGATAATAGATTCTGAAAAGAAAGCCGTTATTTTCTTTGAAATTGATTCTGTAGCAAGGATTTTTGATGTCAGGCAGTACTGCAGGAGTGTTCATATTGCGCTCGAAATAATGCCAGAAAAGACCGTTTCTGATTCTTACATTGAATGAGGGTATACGCTTAAGAGTGGCTTCCAGAGCAGTCTGCAGAATTTCTTTGTCAACATCCTCTTTAAGTCTTACTGAAACTCTGAAAACATTGGACCAGGTATTACTGTTCTGGCCGGGAAAAATTTTGGCTGCATTGTCAAGACGGAACCAATCAAATGAATTTTTTCTCACAGTGTTCCCCTCCTTGTTACTTGAATGTATAATCTCAATAATTATACAATAAAGCATTAAAGTTTACAAGATATTTAAAGAAAAAAATCGGATGGCAAAGCCATCCGAAAGTGAATATTTTTATGCTTTTGCTTCACAGTAAATGCAGCGGTAAACCTTGTTTTCTCTGTCGGTAAGTGTGAACACCTGTTCAAGATTCGCTTCAGCCGCTGTTATGCAACGGGGATTTTTGCACTTGATAACCCCGTGAAGAGTATCGGGAAGATCTACGTGCTTTTTCTCAACAAGCTTACTGTCATGGATAATATCAATTGTTGTGCCGGGATCTACATAACCGAGAACTTCAAGATTCACATCAAAATTGCTGTCGATTTTGATAATATCCTTCTTGCCCACCTTCTTGCTGGGAACATTCTTGATAATTGCAACCGTGCATTCAAGCTTGTCAAGACCGAGAAGGTTGTAAATTGTCATTGCGTTACCTGCAGTAATATGATCGAGTACAATACCCTCTTTAATTGAGTCAATATGCATAATTTACTTACCTTCCTTTCTTAGTCTACAGTGATTTCAAGAAGCTTGAGAATGAGCGCCATTCTTGCAAACTTGCCGTTAAGCACCTGTTCGAAATAGCAGGCTCTGCTGTCTGAGTCAACATCGGTTGAAATTTCGTTTACTCTGGGCAGCGGATGAAGAATTGTAAGGTCTTCTTTTGCATTCTTAAGCTTTGATTTTGTAAGAATATAGCTGTCACGGAGTCTGATATATTCCTCTTCACTGAGGAAACGTTCCTTCTGAACTCTTGTCATATAAAGCACGTCAAGCTCAGGAAGAACATCTTCCATACTTGTTGTCTGAACATATTCAATGTTGTTCTTTTCAAGAACATCCTTCTTGATGTATGAAGGAAGCTTGAGTTCATCAGGTGAGATAAGAACAATCTTGATACCTGTATAGCGTGAAAGAGCCTGAATGAGTGAGTGAACGGTTCTGCCGAACTTGAGGTCACCGCAGAAACCGATTGTGAAATCAGAGAGCTTACCCTTCTTTCTCTTGATTGTGAGAAGATCTGTAAGAGTCTGAGTGGGATGGTTGTGACCGCCGTCACCTGCATTGATAACAGGTACAGATGAATACATTGAAGCTACAAGGGGTGCACCTTCCTTGGGGTGACGCATTGCGATAATGTCAGCATAGCAGCTTACAACTCTTGTTGTGTCAGCAACTGTTTCGCCCTTTGAAGCTGAGGATGACTGTGCTTCTGAGAAGCCGAGAACCGTACCGCCAAGCTCCATCATAGCAGCTTCAAAGCTGAGTCTGGTTCTTGTTGAAGGCTCAAAGAAAAGTGTTGCAAGCTTTTTGCCGTAGCACACTTCACTGTACTTCATGGGGTTTGCAATAATATCTTCTGCAACTGAGAGAATTTCAGCAATTTCTTCAACTGAAAGATCAAGAATACTTATAAGACTTCTCATGCGTTGCCTCCGATCCAGCTTTCGTCTGACGGATTATCTCTGAACTTAAGAAGACGTGCGATGTCTTCCTTTTTGATGTAACCTTCTTCAGCAGCAACTTCTGCAACTGCGTCAAGATTTGAAAGGCTGTAGTTGATTACGTTTGCAGCAGCAAGTCTGTCAATACCCTTCTTCATGCCGTATGTAAAGATGCTTGCGATACCGAGAACCTCAGCACCTGCTTCGCGAAGAACTTCAACAACCTCAATGCAGCTGCCTGCAGTTGAGATAAGATCTTCAACAACTACTACCTTCTGGCCTTTTTCAAGCTTGCCTTCAATCTGGTTGCCTCTGCCGTGGTCCTTGTGACCTGAACGTACATAACCCATAGGAAGTCCGAGAATATGAGCAACGATAGCTGCGTGAGCAATACCGGCAGTTGAAGTACCCATAATCACTTCACAGTCGGGATAGTATTTGAGAATTGTTTTAGCAAGACCTGTTTCTACATCATTTCTTACTGAGGGTGATGTGAGAGTAAGTCTGTTGTCGCAGTAAATGGGGCTTTTGATGCCGCTTGCCCATGTGAAGGGCTGTTCAGGACGGAGAAATACCGCCGAAATTGAAAGTAAGTCTTTTGCAATAAGTTTTTCCATGATTTATCTATCCTTTCTGTTTTTATTACAATTTAATTTTCAGCCTACGAATTCAGCCATGCATCTTTCATAAGCTGCAACGGGATCTTCAGCTGCAGTAATAGGTCTGCCCACAACAATGTAGTCTGAACCGATTCTGTTAGCCTCAGCAGGAGTCATAACTCTCTTCTGATCACCGATATCACCGTCAGCGAAGCGCACACCGGGAGTGATTGTAAGGAAGTCCTTGCCGCAGGTATCGTGAACCTTCTGTGCTTCAAGGGGTGAACATACAACACCGTCAAGACCTGCATCTGCAGCATTCTTAGCATAATGCATAACAACCTTGTCAATAGGTTCATTGATAAGAAGGTCAACCTCCATGCTTTCCTGATCAGTTGATGTGAGCTGTGTTACGGCAATAAGAAGAGGTCTTGTGCCGTCAGGTCTTGTAAGACCTTCAAGTGCAGCTGTCATCATTCTCTTTGTGCCTGCAGCGTGAAGATTGCAGATGTCAACATCGAGATTTGAAAGCACAGCCATTGACTTTTTAACTGTGTTAGGAATATCGTGAAGCTTGAGGTCAAGGAAAATCTTGTGGCCTCTCGCCTTGATTTCTTTAACGATTGACGGACCTTCAGCATAGAAAAGCTCCATACCGATTTTTACAAAAGGTTTTCTGCCTGTGAACTTGTCAAGAAAATTCATTACATCATCTTTACTGCTGAAGTCACAAGCGATAATTACGTCTCTACCCATCAGTGAGCACCTCCGATAATTTCATTTAAGTCTTTGATATTATATTTCTCCATCATTGCAGGAAGGTCGTTGATAATGTCACGGCAAGCATAAGGGTTAACGAGGTTTGCAGCGCCGACCTGAACAGCCGTTGCACCTGCAAGCATCATTTCAATTACATCCTTAGCTGACGAAACACCGCCGATTCCTATAATGGGGATTTTCACCTTGTCATATACCTGATAAACAGCTCTGAGGGCAACGGGGAAAATTGCGGGACCTGAGAATCCGCCCATCTTGTTTGCAATAACAGGCTTTTTGCTCTTAAGGTCAATTCTCATACCGAAGAGAGTGTTTATAAGGCTGATGCCGTCTGCACCTGCTTCTTCACAGGCTACGGCAATTTCTGTAATGTCTGTAACGTTGGGAGTAAGCTTTGCAATTACGGGCTTTGTTGTAACCGCTTTAACTGCTTTGATTACTTCCTTTGCACCTTCAGGTGAGGTGCCGAAGTTTGTGCCGCCTGCATGTACATTAGGACAGCTGATATTGATTTCGAGAATACCTACCTGTTCTTCTTTATCAAGAAGTCTGCAGCATTCAACATATTCTTCAACGCTGAAGCCGCCGACATTGGCGATTACTTTTTTATCGAAAACCTCCTTGAGTTTAGGAAGCTCCTTTGCAATTACATCGTGTACACCGGGATTCTGAAGTCCGACGGAGTTAATCATACCGCTTGTACATTCAGCAATTCTCGGTGTAGGATTACCGAATCTCGGTTCAAGTGTTGTGCCCTTGAAGGAGAAGGTGCCGAGACAGTTGATGTCATAAAGCTCAGCAAATTCATAGCCGAAGCCGAAGGTACCGCTTGCGGGGATTATGGGATTATCAAGCTCCAGACCGCAGAGATTTACTTTTGTGTTCACCATATAATCTCCTCCCTCTTGAGTACGGGTCCGTCCTTACAGATTCTCTTATTGCCGTACTTTGTTTTGCAGCTGCAGCCCATACAAGCTCCGAAGCCGCATCCCATTCTTTCTTCAAAGCTGTATTCACCGCTGCCCTCTGCAGTTCTTTCAATTGCCTTGAACATAGGCATAGGACCGCAGGTGTAGAAGTATGTATATTTCATATCCTTCATAGCGTCAGTTACAAAGCCTTTTACTCCGTGTGAACCGTCAACTGTTGTCACAACAGTTTCAGCACCGAGAGTTCTGAATTCATCTTCATAAAAGATTTCGTCTTTTGTATTGAAGCCGAGAACAACCTTAACCTTTTTGCCCTCTGCAATAAGTCTTTTGCATAGACCGTACATAGGAGGCACACCGACACCGCCGCCGATAAGAAGAGGCTCGTTTCCGCTGCAGCTTACATCGAAGCCGTTGCCGAGACCTGTGAGCACATCACATTCATAGCCTTCTTTCCAGGCAGTCATTTTTTCTGTACCTTCACCGACTACTTTATAAATAACAGTAATTGTGCTTTCGTCCCAGTCACACACTGAAATCGGTCTTCTGAGATAGCAGCCTTCAACAGTGAAGTTGATAAACTGTCCCGGTTTTGTAAGGTCACTTGTGTCACCCTCGATAACCATTTTATAAACAGTTTCAGTAAGCGCTACATTTGAAAGCACCTTATAAATTCCCTGTTTCATCGAATCTTTCCTTTCCTGATTTTTAGAATATCTTTTCGCCTTTTATATATGTGTGAAGAATTTTTCCCTTTACTTTTTTACCCTCAAAAGGTGTTGCTCTGCCCATTGAGTAAAAGTCTTCACTTCTGATTTCATATTCCGTGTCAAGGTCAACCACACAGAAATCTGCTTGCTGACCTTCGTCTGTACCGCCCTTGATACCGAAACGCTTTTTAGGATTGATGCTCAGAAGCTCAATGAGCTTTTCCAGGGAAATTATGCCCTTAAGCACAAGCTCGGTGTAAAGCACGGGAAAAGCGGTTTCAATGCCTACAATACCCATTGCGCTCTTTTCAAGGCCTCTGCCTTTTTCCTCTGCACTGTGAGGTGCGTGGTCGGTTGCAATCATATCAATTGTACCGTCTTTGATACCCTCGATAAGTGCGAGTCTGTCTTCTTCAGAGCGAAGAGGCGGATTCATTTTGAATCTGCCTTCTTCCTGAAGGTCTTTATCTGAAAGAACAAGATAGTGCGGTCCTGTTTCGCAGGTTATATCGACACCTCTTTTTTTAGCTTCTCTGATAATTTCAACGCTTTCTTTGGTTGAAATGTGGCATACGTGATATGCACACCCGATTTTCTCAGCGAGCTTTATATCTCTTTCAATCTGCTTCCATTCACTTTCAGAGCAGATGCCTCTGTGACCGTTTGCTTTTGCATATTCACCGTCGTGAATATAACCGCCGTTAAGAAGACTGTTCACTTCGCAATGTGCAACAATCATTTTACCGAGAGCTTTGGCTTTTAGCATAGCTTTTTCCATAAGCGCATCACTCTGCACACCTCTGCCGTCATCTGAAAAAGCAATTACGTTTTCACTCATTCCTTCAAGGTCAGAGAGCTCTTCGCCCATCTGACCCACAGTAATTGAACCGTAAGGATAAACTGCAATTGCAGCATCTTTCTCTATTATATCAAGCTGTTTCTGAAGATTTTCCACGCTGTCAGGCACGGGATTAAGGTTAGGCATACTGCAGACTGCGGTGTATCCACCGTGTGCAGAAGCAAGCGTTCCCGTCTTTATTGTTTCCTTATATGAAAAACCCGGCTCCCGCAAATGTACATGTACATCAGCAAAACCCGGAAAAATATAAGAATCAGAAAAAATAACAGTACCGTCAGCTTCCTCATTTCCGGAAACAACGATACCGTGGTCAATAAACAATGACAGAGAGGAAAGAGAACCGTTTTGATAAAGCTTTTTGCCTTTAACTGTTAAAGCCATGGTAATCCTCCTTAAAAACATAACACTGAAACTCTGTTTTTCTTTTCAAATCATTCTATCACAGAGTCTCCTTAAAGGTCAAGTTCAAAAGACATAATTCATACTTTTTTTACAATATAATTTTTAGATTTTTTTGTTGATATTATTTTATATTTCATTTATAATAAATTGTGTATTTTACTTTTTGAAAGTGAGGAAAACAGAATGAGCATCACTGTAAAAGCATATGCTAAAATCAACCTTATGCTGGATATTCTTTCTACACTCCCCAACGGCTACCACGACTTGTTTATGGTCATGCAGTCTGTCGGAATTTATGACACGGTTACTGTCAGCAAAACTGACACAAAAGCAATTAAAATCACCTGCGACGTGCCGTCAATTCCTCTTGGTGAAAGCAATATTGCATATAAAGCGGCAACCGCCTTTTTCAGCTATACAAAGAAAGAAAACTGCGGAATTGAAATTGATATTGTCAAAAAAATTCCTCACGCTGCAGGACTTGCAGGCGGAAGCGCTGATGCAGCCGGTGTAATCACAGCACTCAACAAGCTTTTCGAAACGAACCTCAGCGAAAAAGAGCTTATTGAAATCGGCTCAGTTGTCGGTTCTGATGTACCCTTCTGTATTCTCGGCGGTACAATGCTTGCACAGTATACAGGTACTGTACTCTCCCATCTCCCCGACCTCAGTGAAGAATATGTAATCATTGTAAAGCCTGAACAGAGTGTTTCAACAGGAGCGGCTTACTCAGCCTTCGATTCAGCTGAAAGAGTACGCCATCTTGATACAAGAGAAATGCTTGCTGCAGTTTGCAATTCTGACAGAGAAGGCTATCTCAGAAATATCGGCAACACCTTTGAGCAGTTCATTGATGTACCTGACAGAGTTGTTATAAAGGGAATTATGCGTGAATACAATGCAGCAGCTTCCTGTATGAGCGGCAGCGGTCCCAGTGTGTTCGGCATTTTCAACAACGCTTTTGACGCTCAGAACTGTATTGCAGAAATGAAGGAACGTTTCGACAGCGCATATCTTTGTTCCTTCATCAACAAGGGTTGCGAAATTGTTTAAGACAGAAAAATTTAAATCCGTCAGCCATCTGAGAAATGACTGACGGATTATTTTTATGCTTCGATAAAGAACGGAGTAATTGCAATAAGGTACTGACCGATATAATATGTCACAATATTGATAACAAATCTGCCTACAGTAACCTTTCTGTCATTGGGTGTGAAATAAATTGCAGAAAGAACAATGTCTGACACAAGGAATGACACACCGCCTATTGCGTAAATCAGATAAGCTGTTGAACCTGTTTTTAAATAAGCGGAAATTGCTGTACCCATCATAAAGGAAAGAACTCCGCCATAAACAAATACAATAAGTCTGAACTTGCCGAAATCCTGTTTGAGCGGCTTTGAAAGAATTTCATTAAACACAGGTACGCCGATTGCTGCAACTGCAGGAATTATGAAGTCCTTAGCCTCAAATCCGACATTTGTAATAACTGCAGTTATGTAAAACAGATGACCGATTCCGAAATTCAGAAAGCCTAAAATAAGGTACTTTTCCTTATGATTAAGGTGTATCCATTTCTGGTCAAGGTATACGTCACCGAGAAGTCCCAGAACACCGCCGATCATAATCATCAAACCGTATTTACAATTTTCAGGTCTTTCCATAATTGCCATTGCAGCGGTTGAAATATAGAACACGCTGACAAGACTTTTGACTTCAAGGCCGAGAACATTTCTTTTTCTGCAGCAGATAAGAATGTAACCCAGAAGTAAAAGTATACCGATTGCTATTGTTATTATCATACTTACTGACAACATTTTAACCCCTCCGAATTTTTAAATTTTATACTCTTTACCCCGATTGTTTTATCCTTCGATTACAATACCTCTTTCAGCTCTCTTAGCTGCAAGCTCATCAACGATTCTCTTCTTTTCCTTGCCTGCAATCTTATAGAAGAACATAGGAATTGCACAAAGAAGCATACTGATACCGGGAACGATTGATACGAGTGAGAACATTGCGAAACGAAGATTGTCTGGCATTTCAAGAGCAGACACAACAGCAGTTGAAGAAAGCATCTGTGAAGGCTCAAGACCGATTACCATATACATAATTACGATGCCTGATGTTGCAAATGCATTACCGATTTTGTTGATGAAGCCCTGGCAGGCAGCACCGAGTGCATTGTCACGGAAGCCTGTTGTAAGCTCCATATAGTCAAGGCAGTCACATATCATTGCAAAGCAGACTGTGTTGATAACACCGAGAGGAATGCAAGAAATGATAATGAAAGGAATACAAGCGTAAAGATTCATTGTGAACCAGCCGACAACAGTTGTTACGATACTTGCGGCAAAGCCTGCAAGACAGCTCACAATTACAAGCTTCTTGTAGTCGATTTTCTTCATAAGCTTCGGCATAAGAAGTGTTGCACCGAAAAGACCTACGATTGAGCTTATCTGGAACACAGTTTTAACTGTTGAAATACTTGATTCGATAGCTGCAATTCTTTCTGCTTCAGTTGCAAGAGTTGCAAGGTCTGGACCTATGTAGAAGGAGTAACGTGCAACGTGTATTGCTGCAGCTGATACCATATAGCGTCCGCTTGAAAGAACACCCATAAGAAGAACGAGCACAAGTGGCTTACACTTGAAAATACGAGCAAGCTGTGAGGGCTCACCGGGCTGACGCTTATGCGCAGGCATCTTTACTCTTTCTTTTACACCTGTGCAAACAAAAGAGTAAAGAATTGTACCGAGACCTACGGTTACGATAGCCATTACAAGGTATTTTTTCTTCTGAACCGTAAGAGGATCCGGTGTTACTTCCTGAGCCTTTACCCAGGCAGCCATAATAAGACCGACAACAAGGAAAAGCACCTCAGGCACAGCTGAACCGATACTGTTGAAAATCTTGCTGATTGAAATTACTGAGCTTCTCTCTTCCGAATCAGGAGTAATAACATTTGGAATACCCCAGAATGATACGTCACCGACTGTGTAAATCATACCCCACGCAACATAAACAATTGCAGAGTAAATCATCAACTCGGTTTTTCCGAGGTCGGGACTGAGATACATAAGGAATGTTACAACAGCAACAGGAATAAGAGCAAAACGGATGAAGGGAATCATCTTTCCGCTCTTAAGGTTACTTCTGTCAACAATCATACCCATAAGGGGATCGTTGATAGCATCCCATACTCTTGCAAGAAGCATAAGCAGCAGCACGAACATAGGTGCAAGCTGAAGCACGTTAAGATAGTAGTCACTGATGTAACTTGACATAAGGGCATATATCATACCCTGTCCCATACCGGCAACACAAAAGGCTGTCAGCTCTTTTTTAGGAACATACTTTTTATTTTCCATCTTCTACCTCCAACAGTTAAAAAACAGTTTTTTTATGATTAAATATTTTATCACATTTTTCTCACTTTTTCTATCAAATTATCTTTTTAGAGTGTAGAAAAAACGAGTCGGTTTTTGTGCTTTTTGCCGAAACTGTAGCTATTTGTTGAAAAAGCATTATAATTCGTGTATTATTCTTCCTGTAGAATATATATTCAAAGGAGAATGAAGAAATGGCAAAGCCCTCAGAATATTTTGTTAAAACTTTCGGTTGGAAATCCGACAGCAAAACCAACGGCAAATTCATCTTCACAAGAAAAGATGTGCGTTTTTCTCTTTTAACTGACAGACTGCTCCGTGTTGAGGTTGACAAGGACCTTAAATTCACAGATGAACCCACACAGACTGTCATCTGCAGAAATTTTGCCGAGCCCACATTCAGAATTATTGATGACGGTGATATTGTAATCATCATCACAACAAAGACAATTTTCAAATATGACGTGAAAGCTCACAAAATGATCGGTATTTCACTCAAAAACGGCAAAAGCCTTACCGAATATGCAAGCGGAAATCTGAAAGGTACATACCGTACGCTTGACGGAGCAAACGGTGCAGTTAAGCTCGGTGACGGCGTAATGTCAAAAAACGGTGTAGCAGTTGTCGATGACACCGCAGGTCTTATTCTCAATTCAGACGGTACAATCGGTGAAAGAAGAAAGACTCAGAAGGACGAATATTATTTCGCTTATAATCACGATTACAGAGCTTGTCTCTCTGACTTTTTCAAGCTTTGCGGAAAGGTTCCTCTTGTACCGAGATACTGTCTCGGTAACTGGTGGAGCCGTTATAAAGCATACACTCAGGAAGAATATCTTTCACTTATGCAGGAATTTGTTGACCGCGAAATTCCCATTACTGTTGCAACAGTTGACATGGACTGGCACTGGGTTGACGTTAAGAAACGCTTTGGAAAAAGCGGCAGCAAATTTGTGCTGAACCCCTTCAAGGCAGACAATATTTTCCAGGGTGACGGCTGGACAGTCTACAGCTGGAACACTGAGCTTTTCCCTGATTACAGAGCTTTCCTCAAGGAGCTTCAGGATAACAACTTCAAGGTTACTCTCAACCTTCACCCCGCTCAGGGTGTACGTTTCTTTGATGATATGTACGATGAAATGGCACGGGCTATGAACATTGACCCTGCAACAAAGCAGAGAGTGAACTTTGATATTACCGATCCACAGTACGTCGATGCATACTTCAACATTCTTCATAAGCCTTATGAAAATGAAGGCGTTGACTTCTGGTGGATTGACTGGCAGCAGGGAACAAAAACAAAGGTTAAAAATCTTGATCCCCTCTGGGCACTCAATCATTACCACACACTTGCAAACGAAAGAGATCAGAAGCGTCCGCTTATTCTTTCACGCTATGCAGGAGTAGGCTCACACAGATATCCCCTCGGTTTCTCCGGTGACACACACATCACCTGGGATTCACTCGATTTCCAGCCTTACTTCACAAACACAGCAACAAACATCGGTTACACCTGGTGGAGCCATGACATCGGCGGTCATATGATGCAGAGCAAGGATGACGAGCTTTATGCACGTTGGGTGCAGTACGGTCTTTACAGTCCCATTATGCGTCTTCACTCCACAAGCAATGAATTTATGGGCAAGGAACCCTGGAAGCACAACCTTCAGAGTGAAGCTGTTGCCGTTTCCTGTCTTCGTGAAAGACACGCTCTTCTCCCCTATCTTTATTCAATGAACTACCGCACACACGAAAAATCACTTGCACTCTGCGAACCGATGTACTACGCTTATCCCGAAACTGAAGAAGCTTACAATGTAAAAAATCAGTATTTCTTCGGTTCAGAGCTTCTTGTTGCACCCATAACATCAAGAATGAATCAGAAGACCTATCTCGGTTCAGTTGATGTATGGCTTCCTGAAGGCAGATGGACAGACATTTACACAGGTGCAATTTACGACGGCGGTAAAAAGGTTAAGATGTACCGTGGTCTTGAAAGTATTCCCGTTCTTGCCAGGGAAGGCGCAATTATACCCATGTCATCAAACGACAAGGAAAACAACTGGAAAAATCCCAAGGATATGACCCTCAGAATTTTCAGAGGCAACAACACCTTTGAGCTTTATGAAGATGACGGTGAAACCAACGAATACAAAAACGGCAACTTCGCTATCACAAGATACACAGTCTCAGAAGATAACGGCAATCTTTCATTTATCATTTCACCTGCTGAAGGTAACTGCAGCAGTCTTCCTCAGAGAAGAAACTATACTCTCCTTTTTGAGGATGTTGCAGAAGCAAAGGAAATAAAGGTTCTCGTCAACGGCAAAGAAGCAAAGGCTGACATCAGTTCATACAAAGGCAAGACGACAATAGTGCTCAAGGGTGTTACACCTAAGGGCAAGGTTGAAATCATTATGGAAGACTTCACAAAGAGAGTGAACAGACCGAAGAAAGACCTAGTTATTGAGCTTGTTACAAAATATCAGATGGATGTTGCTATGAAGGCTCTCATGTTTACCTCATACCTTAAGAAGGTTGACGACAAGATTCCTCAGTGTGACGAATGCTTCAGCGGTCCTATCAGAGAAGTTGTTGAAATGCAGTAAAAAAATCTCCCCGACAGTCCGAAAAACTGTCGGGGTTAAGCTTTATATATCATAAATTACAAGAAGTGTTCCGTCTTCTACAGAAACTGAACTTTCCTTACCTGTAAACTCATTACTGATACCAACCGGCATATTTGCCTTGAGGGTGAAATCTTCAACCTCATATTTAAGATTTCTGATGTTTACACCCTTGCTTTCATCACAAAGTGAGAATACTGAAATATATCCCTCATTTTCAGCTGAAAAGCTTATTTCTCCGTTTCTGAATGCAGTGAAAAGCTTGCCCTTATGCACAAGTGTTGCTCTTGCTCCTTTGTCACAGATATATGAAAGAAGCTGAATATTTGCAACCGAATGTTCGAATCTGCTTCCGCCCAGTGCACCGAAAATCACAAATTCTTTATAGCCTCTGCTGAGACCTTCATTTACTGCAAGCATCATATCAGTTTCGTCTTTTTCTCTCGGAGCAACGACCTTGTTCTGAGTTTCGGGAATTACACCGTATGAATCAAAATCACCCACAACAAGCTGAGGCTCTCTTCCGAGCAGTGTTCTGTGGGCATAACCGCCGTCAGCACAGATAATATAATCATCTTCGTCTGCTTTGATTTTTGTTTTTGTATAAATATCACCGGCGCCGATAATATAGCAAATACCTTTCATTTTAATCAATTCCTCTCCGTTTATTAAATACAACACCGTTATCATACCACAGGCAAAGCTATTTTACAATTATTTTTTTGAAATCACTTTACAAAATACTTTTTATCAACTAAAATAATGTAGACAAAAATTAAGGAGCATTTTATGAATATACAGATTTACGGCACGCCCAAATGCTTTGACACTAAAAAAGCTCAGAGATATTTCAAAGAGAGAAACATTAAGTTTCAGTTTATTGATCTCTCAAAATTCGGTATGAGCAAGGGTGAATATCAGAGCATAAAAAAAGCTCTTAACATGAAGCTTGAAGACCTCGTAAACGAAAAAAGCAAAAAATATGAATCATCATTCATTAAATATCTTGCATCTGAGGAAGCAAAGGAAGAAAAGCTTCTCGAAAATCAGGAGCTTTTCAAAATACCTATTGTAAGAAACGGCAAGAAGGCAACTCTCGGCTACTGCCCTGATGAATGGAAAAAATGGGAGGAGGAAAAATAAAATGGTAACACAGGCACAGATTGACAGAATCAACGAGCTTTCAAGAAAATCAAAAACTCCTGAAGGTCTTACTGAAGAAGAAAAAGCTGAACAGCAGGTTCTCCGCAGACTTTATATTGACTCATTCAAGGAAAGTCTTGTGGGCCATCTTGAAAACACCTATATTGTCGACGAAAAAGGAAACAAAAAAAAGGTTCAGAGAAAAACGAAATAAACGACTGAGGAATTGCTTCAACTGTGAGCAATTCCTTTTTTAGTATAAATCACCTCAGGTAAATATATAATAGCAATATACTTTATTATGAGGTGATTATTTGAAAATCAATGAGCTTTTCAGTCTTGAATATACGCTTTCCGCTGATTATCTTTCCTCGTTCAACTACGGTTGGGAGGCACTTTCGGGAATATCACAGATGATTATTGAACTGTCTAAATCGCTATCTGCGGAATATACAGAGCTTTGGGATAAGATATGGGTGCATAAAACCGTAAAGCTCAGCGATACGGCATATATCAAAGGACCTTGTATAATCGGTAAAGACAGTGAAATACGGCACGGTGCTTTCATAAGAGGCAGTGTGCTTATAGGTGAAAGCTGCGTTATCGGCAACAGTACGGAGATAAAAAACTCCATTCTTTTTGATAAGGTTCAGGTGCCTCACTTCAATTATGTAGGTGACAGTATATTAGGCTATAAGGTGCATTTCGGTGCAGGTGCAATTACATCAAATGTAAAATCTGACAAGTCACTTGTAAGCGTAAAGGGCATTTCAGAATTTAAAACAAATCTCAGAAAAATCGGTGCACTCATAGGCGACAGAACAGAAATCGGCTGCAACACCGTGCTGAATCCCGGAACGGTTATAGGCAGAAGCTGTACAGTTTATCCCCTTTCAAATGTCCGTGGAGTAATACCTGACTCATATATTTATAAAAGCGAAAGCAACATTATCCGAAAGGAGTAACTTATGGGAAAATATTTCGGCACAGACGGCTTCAGAGGTAAAGCAAACTCTGATATCACCGCCATACACGCTTTTAAAATCGGCAGATTCTTAGGTTGGTATCTCAACAGAGAAAAAGGTGAAAGAGCAAAAATTGTAATCGGTAAGGACACAAGATGGTCAAGCTATATGCTTGAATACGCCCTTTCTTCAGGCATAACGGCATCAGGCGCAGATGCATATCTTCTGCACGTTACCACTACACCATCCGTTGCTTATGTGACGGTAACTGACGGCTTTGACAGCGGCATTATGATATCCGCAAGTCATAATCCTTACTATGACAACGGCATTAAAATAATGAACTCAAAGGGTGAAAAGCAATCAGACGAACTACTTTCACTTATTGAGGATTATCTTGACGGCAAGAGCACATTTACTTCTGACAAAGAGGATTTGCCGCTTGCTGAGGATGAAAAAATCGGAAGAACCTTCGACTGGTTTTCGGGAAGAAACCGCTATATTGCATATCTGATTTCAATTGCTACAGACTGCTTCAAAAACATAAGGGTAGGTCTTGACTGCAGTAACGGCAGCACGTGGAATATTGCGAAAAGTGTCTTCGATGCTCTCGGTGCAAAGACCTTTGTAATTTCTGCAGAGCCTGACGGAACTAACATAAACCTTGACTGCGGCTCAGTTCATCCCGAAAAGCTTCAGAAGCTTGTCAGAGATGAAAATTTACACATAGGTTTTGCTTTTGACGGAGACGGTGACAGATGCATCTGTGTTGACGAAAAAGGAGAGCTTGTGGACGGTGACGGAATCATCTATATCTGCGCAAAGCATCTCAAGGAAAAAGGCAGACTGAAAAATGATACTGTGGTTACGACAGTTATGTCAAATTTCGGTCTTCATAAGGCTTTGGGTGAGCTCGGAATTAAAGCAGAACAGACCGCTGTAGGTGACAGATTTGTTCACGAGCTTATGAGTGAAAAAGGCTATTCTCTCGGCGGTGAACAGTCAGGTCACATTATTTTTTCAAAGTATGCAACCACAGGTGACGGTGTGCTTACCGCACTTATGATTATGGAGGTGCTTACAGACAAAAAAGTATCTGTAAGTGAGCTTGTGAAAGGCTTTGACAGATTTCCTCAAAAGCTCGTAAATGTGAGAGTCAAAGACAAAAAAGCAGCCCTTCAGAATCCGAAGTTGCAGAAAGCTATAAAAGAAATCAGCGCTGAGCTTTCAGGCAAAGGCAGAGTTCTCGTGAGAGAATCAGGCACAGAGCCTGTTATCAGAATTATGACTGAATGTGAAAGCGAAGCAAGATGTGAGCTTTACTGCTCACATCTTGCTTCAACGCTTGAAGGTTGGTAAGGGTGTTGTTTCTCCTCTTATGTTTGTTGTGTTTCCGTAAGCAGGCTTACTCTGCGGCTTTTCGGTAGGCTCAGTTATATGAAGAAAATTGTTGCTTATCATAAAATCGCAGACGAAGGAATCTGAGTAATAAATAAATCTGAATTCTCCCTCATTCAAGTTAAGCTCACCCTCTTTTCCGAAGCTTTCCTTGTTATATAGTCCGAAGCTTCTTATAATTGATTCGGCTTTTTCTTTTTCAACACCGCAGTATGCCCTTATTGAGCTTTCGGTAATTTTCAGAAAATTGCTTATTGTTTCAACCGAGGGTGTAAACTGATTCCCGTTTTCGTCAATTTTTGCAATTGCGATTCTAATCTGTTTTATTCTGCCGTTTTCAGAAATAAGCTTCATAACAACATCAGGCTCATCGTCATCAAAGAAGATTTCATATACAACATCGCTGTTGTCAGAGTAAGAATAAACACCTTCAAATTCAATTTCTTCATCGGAAACACGGTTGAAATTGTAAATGAAACCGCTGAGATCCATAAACTGATTTTTTGAGCAGGCAGTAAGAATTGAAAAAATCAGAAGCAAGGCTGAAAATTTGATGATTGTTTTTTGCATTATACTATCCCCTTTCGTTTTTATATTACTATTTACAAAAGGGTGAAAATATGAAGGACTGCTGCTTTATGCAACAGTCCTTAAACTTATCTTAATTTATAAACATTAGCCTCAAAGGGCACAAGCTCATCTGATCTCTTTGCTGACACATTTGTTGCAACAAGAGTAAAGCCGTTTGTGCATACGGGCTTTTTCTGAATTTTTGCAGTAAGGTTAAGCTCAACAAAGAATGTGCCGTTTTCATCTGTACGGTAGTAAGTGAGCACATCGTTCCACTTTTCCTTAGCGAGCCTGAATTCACCGTAAACGAGTGTGCTGTTTTCGTGGCGAAGCTTTGTCATTTTACGGTAGAAATTGAGAACGGAGTTTGCATCCTTATCTTCAACCTCAGCGTTGATTTTTTCATATCCGTCAATAACCTTTATCCAAGGAGTGCCTGTTGTAAAGCCTGCATTCTTTTCACTTGTCCAGCACATCGGAGTTCTGCCGTTATCTCGTGAGCCGTTTCTGATATTCCTGAAGGCCTCTCCCGGTGCAACGCCTTTGTCTGTAAGCTCCTTATAGTAATTGATAGCTTCAACGTCACGGATATCCTCCATACTGCCGAAGTTTGCATTTGTCATACCAAGCTCCTGACCCTGATAAATAAAGGGTACGCCCTTGAAGGTCATCTGAAGAACGGCAAGAAGCTTTGACATTTCATCTCTGAAATAGCCCTCAGGGCAAACCTTTGAGGTCATTCTTGTAAGGTCGTGGTTTTCAACAAAGACTGTGGGCCAGCAATGGTTACCGTAATTCAGCTGCCATTTAACAAGCTCTTTTGCCATTGGTCTCAGGTCATACTTATAAACGCTGAAGCGCTTTTTACCAGGATTTTCAACGTGGTCAAATGAGAAAACTACACTCAATTCGTTTCTGTAGTCACCTGTCATAAGCTTACTCATTTCGATACCTGTGCCCTGACATTCACCAACTGTAAAAGCATCAAATTTGCTGAAGCAGTTTTCATTGAGCTCCTTGAGATACTTATGAAGACGAGGACCGTAGAAGTAATGCTCAACACCCTTGATGCCCATAAGCGAACCGATTAAGGGATTACTGTCAGGAAGTCCGTCAGTTTTTGAAATGAAGCTGATTACGTCAAGACGGAAACCGTCAACGCCCTTTTTCAGCCAGCCGTTAATCATCTTGTAAAGATCTTTACGAAGATTTTCGTTTTCCCAGTTGAAATCCATCTGCTTTTTTGAGAAAAGGTGAAGAGCCCACTGTTTTCTTTCAGGATAATAATTCCATGCAGGGCCTGAGAAAATACTGTCCCAGTTGTTGGGAGGTGTGTTTTCATCTCCGTCTCTCCAGATATAGTAATCCTTATAGGGTGAATCGGGATCGGTTGCTGAAGAAACAAACCACTCGTGTTCGTCTGAGCTGTGGTTGATTACAAGGTCCATAATAAGCTTCATATCACGCTTGTGAACCTCTTTAAGAAGCTTATCAAAATCCTTCATTGTGCCGAATTCTTCCATAATCTTATTGTAATTACGGATATCATAGCCGTTGTCATCGTTGGGTGAATCGTAAATGGGACTGCACCAGATTGCATCAACGCCAAGCTCTTTGAGATAGTCAAGCTTTTCGATAATACCCTTAAGGTCACCTATGCCGTCACCGTTACTGTCCTTGAAGGAACGGGGATAAATCTGATAAAAAACTGCTTCTTTCCACCACTTCTTTTCAACAGGCGCATCGTCCATAAGCGGCACATCAGGCTCACTGTTAAGAATTGTAACAATGGAGTCGATGAAGTCATCTCCGATTTTTCCCATTGAAATTTTGTTGAGCTTTTCAAGAGTAAGATTTGAAAGAGGGCCTTTTGCGAGAATTTCACCGGGAAGTCCCATTGATGTGCAGGCTTTCATAATAATATCGTGGCCTGCGGGAGTTGCTACAATGTCTTTGAGTTTTGTCTGTTTGTTTACTAACATATTTTCCTCCTGAGTTTTAATGTTTTAATCTGAAATTTCATTCTCCGTAACAATAATTTTTACAATAAACCAATTAATAATTGTCGACACAATAAAATTGACAATATAATAAGATGAGAAGAAAACAACAATTGAAAAAGTTGGTTCCTTATTAATTTGTTCGAATATTTCAAAAATGACCGCTATGATACCATAAACAATATAAAAACCTATAGCAATAACAGTATACTGCTTTGCCTTGATTTTATTGATATTCAAAAATCCGTAAGCGAGAAAAATATAAAAAACAATCAAAACTATGCCTTTTATATTTTCAACTTCAAATTCACCTTTAATTACTGATATCATAATGTTCAAAAATGATCTTAAGGAAAACAAAGCATAAGTATATCCACATATCCTCGGACTTTTATTAAGCAAACCAACAGCTAAAAACGCAGCTAATACTATAGTTGAAATTGCACCGATGCTAATTGACGTAGACGCATCCGCTTTAATAAAACGATTTAAAATAATAGTGCCTATCGCAGAAATAACTTCAAGTAACTCATAAATACCTAAGGCAATATAATACCTTTTCAACTTCTTTTCTTTTTCTAAATAATTTTCCATATTACTCTCCTTCCACAATGATATATAACTTGTAATGAAAGTATAACTCATTTATAAAAACATGTCAACCAAAACAAATCAACCTGTAACCGTTACATCACCGTCTTTTTTCACAATATCAACCACACCATAAAGGCTTACCTTGCAGTCACCCTCTATTATTTTTGCACCGAGTTCATACTCGGCATAATTCAGATTCAGATATTCTGCGTTTTCATCAGGCAGTACTGCCTCGATTTTCACTCCTGTTCTTTCGATGTGATCAAGAATATTTTCATAGATGTAATAGTCACCTGAAAGACCGACGATTACCCCCTTGTCTCTCACCGTTACAATATAGCAGCTGTCAGAAAAATGATTTATTCTGTGGCTTGTGAGGTGAAGAACATATTCTGTTGTGAACTGAACGGTAAAAATAAGAACGAGAGCAATTGCTGTCACTTGCTTAAAGCGTTTGCTTTTTACCATAGCAATAAGAAAGAAGCAAAAGCCTGCAAAAATCAGAAACGGAAAAAGAAACTTATAATCGAGGTGAATTTTTGCAAAACTCAGCGAACCCATAAAGGAAACAATTGCTACTACAAGCTCAGAGATATATCTGCAGAAAACACCGAGAATTGTTGACACAACAGGTAGAGTTGATGTCAGAGTGAAAAGTCCTGTGCCGACAACAAGCGGCATACTTAAAGGGAAAATCAGAAGATTTGTCAGCACTGAAACCGATGAGATGTAGCCGAAATAATATGTAGTTACGGGAAGAGTAAAAAGTGCAACAGAAAGACTGACCAGAACACTTTCAGTAACGGCTTTCATAACTTTGAGCTTTACTGTGCCTTCAAGGATGGTTTCTTTTTGTTTCAGCAGTTTGCTGCTTAAAGGGAAGGCCATAACGAGAATTCCTAAGGTTGAGAAAAGCGAAAGCATAAAGCCTACATCGTAAACTGCGTATGGGTTGCAGAAAAGAATAGCCGTAAGAGCAAAGCCGAGAGAATTCAGAGCATCGGCATTTTTACCGATAAGCTTTCCGAAAAGGTAAAGAAGAGTCATAGCTCCTGCTCTTTTCACTGAGCCTGAAAGTCCTGCAAAATTCATCATAAAAATTACGCAAAGAAGCATCACGAGATATGGTAATTTGCTCTTTTTACCTTTTATGTCAAGAATGTAGCCAACCACAAAAACCCAGATTGAAAGATGAAGTCCCGAAACTGCCATAAGATGTGCCACGCCTGAATATCTTGAAAAGGCATAGAATTCATCGCTTATATATGATTTGTCACCTGTCAGCACGGCAATCATAAGCCCTGCCGTGTCATTGCTGAAATGACGGAGAATTATATCCGTTGCCCTTGCTCTCAGAACAGCTGCATAGTAGTAAATTCCACGAATAACCGGCTTTTTAATTTTGTCATCACGGATTTTATATGCACCGAGATTTATTCCCTGACTTCGGAAATAACGCTTTGTGCTTTCATTATTTTCGCCCGTTTCATAAACTGTTGCCGTAAATTCTACCCTGTCACCTATTTTTAAGCTTTCGTGGCTGATTTCATCCTTGGCTTCGCTGAATGACATTCTGAGCTTTCCGCCGACATTTTTACCTTCTATACTGTCAAGCTTTATTACACAGTAATATCTGCCTTTTTCACGGTTGAATTCAGGATTTTCACATACCGTACCCGAAACCTCAAGGTTGTCACCTTTATATCTGAGAGCGTTGTTACATGATACATCGGAAATAAACATAAGAAAACAAGCTACGGCAACGCCCAGAAATACTGTGGGAAATACAGAAGCTTGTCTTATTTTTCTGAATATTAAAGAAAACACAAAAAGAACAAATGAAACAGCACTTACCGTCACTAAAGCAAACCCGTTACTCACTGAACCCATAACGAGCAGACTGAAGAGCATTGCAAAGCCGAAAACGGAAAGCGGTCTTTTCATTACCTTTTATTTGAAGAAGAGAGGAAGCTTTTCAAGATAAATTATATCATCTCTGTCGGCAGCATCACCTTCAGCAAGAATTGCAGCCTGACCGACAACATCAACATCAAAGCCCTTAAGAAGCTCATTTACTGCAGCAAGTGATTCACCTGTACTGATTACGTCATCAAGGATAAGAACCTTTTTGCCTCTCATCTGTTCACCCTCAAGACCGTCGAGGTAAACAGTCTGCACCTTGTCAGTTGTGATTGAGCGCACATTCACGCAAACAGGCTCTTTCATATAGAGCTTTGCACCCTTGCGGCAGATGAAATACTTTTTACCGCTTTGTCTTGACATTTCGTGAGCAAGAGGAATTGCCTTTGCTTCAGGTGAAACGATAAAGTCAAAATCGGGACAGATTTTCAGAAGCTCTGTTGCTGCTGCAACGGTAAGCTCAGCATCACCGAAAATTACAAAAGCGGCAATGTCAAGCTTTTCGTTTACTGTACATATCGGAAGCTCTCTTTCAAGCCCTGCAATAGTCATTTTATATGTTTCCACTATAGGTTCACTTCTTTCATAAGAAATATTTTTACCCTGAAATTATACCCCATGCTGAAAGCTATGTCAATATTTCTTTACCAAGAAAAAACATTTGACTTTTTCTCTGTGTGATTATAATATAAAAGAGCAATAATATTAATTAAGCACTCATAGGAGGTAAAAATATGGAAATTAAAGAAATTCTCTCTTATGTTGACCACACTCTGCTTTCACAGACTGCAACATGGGAAGAAATCAAGGCTATATGCGACGACGGAATAAAATACGGCTGTGCAAGTGTATGTATTCCGCCCTCATATGTAAAAAAGGCTTCTGAATATTCTGACGGCAGAATTAAAATCTGCACAGTTATCGGTTTTCCAAACGGCTACAACACAACAAAGGTGAAGTGCTTTGAAGCTTTCGATGCAGTTGAAAACGGAGCCGATGAAATCGATATGGTAATCAATATCGGTATGCTCAAGGACAAGAAATATGACGAACTGCTCTATGAAATTTCAGAAGTAAAAAAGGCTTGTAAGGGAAAGCTTCTGAAGGTAATTATCGAAACCTGCCTTCTCGCCGAAGAAGAAAAAGTGAAAATGTGCGAAATCGTTTCAGAATCAGGTGCAGATTTCATAAAGACCTCAACAGGCTTTTCAACAGGAGGAGCAACAAGAGAAGACATTAAGCTTTTCAGCGAAAACGTTGAACACCATCTGAAAATCAAGGCTGCAGGCGGTATAAGCAGCATAAAGGATGCTGAAGATATGCTGACTCTCGGTGCTGAGAGACTTGGCACAAGCAGAATTGTAAAAATTGTCAAAAACGAAGAATCATCAGGTTATTAAGGAGAATAGCTATGTCAGTTTCAACACCACATATTAACTTAAAGGAAGGTGCTTCCTTTGCAAAAACCGTGCTTATGCCCGGTGACCCCTTAAGAGCAAAAATGATTGCTGAAACCTTTCTTGAGAATGCAGAGCTTATCAACAACGTAAGAGGTATTCACGGATATACAGGCACATATAAAGGCCACAAGGTTTCTGTTATGGCAAGCGGTATGGGTATTCCCTCCATCGGAATTTACAGCTTCGAGCTTTACAGCTTTTTCGGTGTGGAGAATATCATCAGAATCGGCTCTGCAGGCGGTCTTAAGGAAGATGTAAAGCTTCGTGACGTTGTGGCAGGCATCGGTGCAGACACAAACTCAAACTTCTCAAAGCAGTACGGATTAAACGGCACTCTTGCAGCAACCTGCTCTTATGAGCTTTTATCGGTTGCAATTGAAGAAGCTAAAAAGCTTGGTCTTGACCTCAAGGTAGGCAACCTTTATTCAAGCGATACCTTCTATGATGCAGACGAGGATTCACTTAAAAAGTGGGCTGAAGCAGGCTCAGTTGCCGTTGAAATGGAGGCAGCAGGTCTTTATCTCACCGCAAGAAAGCTCAGAAAAAATGCCCTTGCAATCTGCACAATTTCCGACCTTCCCTTAAAAGGTGAGGCATGCACAGCAGAAGAAAGACAGAACACCTTTACAGATATGATGAAAATTGCTCTCGAAACTGCAGTAAGAATGGACGGCTGAGAATGGATATAAAGCGTGTATTTTTAATTGTTCTTGACAGTGTAGGTATCGGTGAGCAGGAAGACAGTCATCTTTACGGTGACGAAGGAAGCAACACCCTCAAAAGCTGCTTTCAGCAAGAGGGCTTCTGTGTTCCCAATATGAAAAAAATGGGACTTTTCAATATTGACGGAATCGATTATGCAGACGGAATTCAAAATCCTTCAGGAGCTTTCGGAAGACTCAGAGAAAGCTCAAAGGGCAAGGACACCACAACAGGTCATTGGGAAATTGCGGGAATTATTTCAGAAACTCCCCTGCCCACTTATCCCGAAGGTTTTCCCGATGAAATTCTCGATGAATTCACAAAGCGCACCGGCAGAGGAATACTCTGCAACAAGCCTTATTCGGGCACTCAGGTTATCGAGGATTACGGCAAGGAGCATATAAAAACAGGAAAGCTCATTGTTTACACCTCGGCAGACAGCGTTTTTCAGATTGCGGCACACGAGGACATTGTACCCCTGTCTGAGCTTTACAGATGCTGTGAAATTGCAAGAGAAATTCTTAAAGGCAAACACGGTGTAGGCAGAGTTATTGCAAGACCTTTTACGGGTGATTTTCCTTTCAGAAGAACGCCAAACCGCCACGATTATTCACTTGTACCGCCTGAAAAAACACTTATTGATGCTCTGGCTGAAAACGGACTGGATGTTATACCCATCGGTAAAATCTATGACATTTTTGCGGGGAAAAGCCTCAAAGAAAGCAACCCCACAAAATCAAACGCTGACGGTATGGATAAGACAGAGCATTTTGCAAAGACCGATTTCAATGGACTTTGCTTTACAAATCTTGTTGACTTTGATATGGTGTACGGCCACAGAAACGATGCTATGGGATATGCAAAAGCGCTCATGGAATTTGACAGGTGGCTCGGAGACTTTATTCCGAAGCTCAGGGATGATGACATTCTGATGATTACAGCTGACCACGGCTGTGACCCTCTCACAGAAAGCACCGATCATTCAAGAGAGCATATTCCCCTTCTGATTTACGGAAAGAAAATCAGAAGCGTGAATCTTGGAACAAGAAGCACCTTTGCCGATATAGGCAAGACAATTGCCGACCTTTTCGGTATTGATGCAAAAATCAAAGGTGAAAGCTTTAAGAATCTCATTATGAAGGACTGAAAAAATTGACAGATAAAGAACTGATAGAAAAAGCAAAAAAAGCGGCAGAAAACGCTTATGTACCCTATTCAGGCTACACCGTAGGCGCTGCTCTGCTTTCAAAAAGCGGCAAGGTTTACACAGGCTGCAATATTGAAAATGCGGCTTACGGCCCAACCAACTGTGCAGAGAGAACTGCATTTTTCAAAGCAGTGAGCGAGGGTGAAAGAGATTTTTCAAAAATTGCCGTTGTGGGCGGAAAAGACCTTCATTTCAAGGATTATTTTGCTCCCTGCGGAGTGTGCCGTCAGGTTATGAGGGAATTCTGTGAAGATGATTTTATTATTCTTCTCGGAAAAGACGGTGAGGATTTTATGAGTGTCACTCTTTCAGAGCTTCTACCTTTAAGCTTTTCAAAAAGCAATATTGAAAAATAAAACTGAATAACAAGGGAGAAAAATTGCAATAATTTTTTCAGGTAAATCCTAAAACTATAACGGAGGTTTATTATGAAAAAACTTATTGCAATTTTTATTTCAGTGCTTTTGCTTTTCAGCTTTGCTTCTTGCGGTGAAAACAGCGGCACAACCACCTTTCCGTCATCTGCCGAGGAAAGCACAACGGAAAACACAACTGCACCGAAGCCTGAAAATCTCAGCGCAGAAGACATTCCCGACAACATTACCTCACCTGACGGCAAATATGAAATTGCCTTTGTTACGGATGTAGGCTCTCTCAAGGACGAATCCTTCAACCAGGGAACATGGGACGGAGTAAAGATTTTTGCTGCCGAAAACGAGCTCAGCTACAAATATTATCAGCCTGCAAACAAAAATCAGGCAACAGACGAAGACCGTTATGAAGCAATGAAAACAGCCGTAAATTCAGGTGCGAAGGTTGTGGTTTGTGCAGGCTTTCTTCAGAAGGAAGCTCTGACAAGAGCAGCCGAAGAATTTCCCGATGTAAAATTCATTTTCATTGACGGAACCGTAATTTATGAAGGCGGTGACGAAAACACTTCACCCCTTGAAAATGTGGCGGCAGTTGATTTCCGTGAAGAAGAATCAGGCTATCTTGCAGGCTATGCGGCAGTTAAGAACGGCTACACAAAGCTCGGCTTCACAGGCGGTGGCGGCGGCACAAATCCGCCCTGCTCACGCTTTGCTTACGGTTATATTCAGGGCATCAACGATGCGGCTAAGGAAAAGAATATCACTGCAGAGGTTAATTTAAGCTGGGAATACGGTGCATCTTTTTCACAGTCTGCCGAGCTTCAGACAATGCTCAGCGGCTGGTATGCCAACGGCACTGAGGTAATTTTCTGCAGCGGAGGTGCAATGTGCCTTTCTGCTTTTGCCGCAGCCTCAGCAAACGACGGTGCAGTTATTGGTGTTGACGTTGACCAGTCAAAGAAATCTGACACAGTTATCACAAGCGCACTCAAGGGCATCAGTCAGTCAGCTCTTCTTATGCTTGACAAGGTTTTCAGCGAAGAATGGAATGAGGTTGGCGGAAAGCTGACAACTCTCGGAGCTGAAGATGATGCTGTGGGTCTTCCCACAGAAAACTGGAAGCTTGAAAACTTCTCAGTAGAAAGCTATAAAAAGCTTTTTGAAAAGCTTAAAGACGGAGAAATTACGGTTGACCGTGATTATGAAAACGGACTTAAAGACGAAAATTTTGAAAATGTAAAGCTCAATATCATTTAAAAAAATGCGGTTTTGCCAACGAAGGTAAAACCGCTTCATTTTATGAATTAAACAGAGTGAAAGTGACAGAATAATACTGATAATGAAGTTTTATGAAAGAGGTGCTCTGATGGATAGCGAATATATCATTGAAATGCTGAACATAACAAAAGAATTCCCCGGTATCAAAGCCAACGACAATGTTACCCTCAGGCTGAAAAAGGGCGAAATACATGCACTTTTGGGTGAAAACGGTGCAGGAAAAAGTACCCTTATGTCTGTGCTTTTCGGTCTTTATGAGCCTGACAGCGGTGAAATCAGAAAGAACGGAAAAGCAGTAAAAATCACAAACCCCAACGATGCAACGGCCCTCGGTATCGGTATGGTTCATCAGCACTTCAGGCTTATAGATGTTTTCACGGTGCTTGACAATATTATTCTCGGTGCTGAAACGACCTTCTCAGGATTTTTAAAAAGAAAAGAAGCAAGAGAAAAAATTGAGTTTCTCTCTCAGAAATACGGCTTAAGTGTTGATCTTGACAAGAAGGTTGAAAGTATTTCTGTGGGTATGCAGCAGAGGGTGGAAATTCTGAAAATGCTTTACCGTGACAATGAAATTCTGATTTTTGACGAGCCTACGGCAGTGCTCACCCACGGTGAAACCCTTGAACTGATGAATACTATGCGCTCTTTTGCTTCAGAGGGTAAAACCATTCTTTTCATAACTCACAAGCTGCAGGAAATTATGGCAGTCAGCAACAGAGTGACAGTAATGCGAAAAGGAAAATATATCGGTACAGTCTACACAAAGGATGTTGACGAGCATATTCTTTCAGAAATGATGGTAGGCAGAAGCGTTGAAACTACTATAAACAAAAGCAACTCGGTCAAAGGAAAAATCATACTGAAAGCCGAAAATCTTACCGTAGCTTCTGAGCGAAGTAAGGAAAAGCCCTCAGTAAACAATGTAAGCTTTTCTGTAAGTGAGGGTGAAATTGTTTCAATTGCAGGAATTGACGGCAACGGTCAGACTGAGCTTGTATATGCGCTCACCGGACTTGCTGAATCAAAAAGCGGAAGGATATTTCTTCTCGGTGAGGATATTACTAAAGCCTCAATAAGACACAGAAACGAGCTTGGAATTGCACACATTCCCGAAGACAGACACAAGCACGGTCTTGTGCTGGATTTTTCTTTGGAAAACAACTGTGTGCTTATGACCTATTTCAAAAAGGAATTTCAGAATAACGGCTTTATAAAAAAAGAGAGCATCAGAAGCTATGCTGAAAATCTGATTGAACGCTATGACGTGCGCTCAGGTGAGGGTGCAGCAACACTTACACGCTCAATGTCGGGCGGAAATCAGCAAAAAGCAATTATCGGCAGAGAAATTGACCGCAACAAAGCGCTTATAATCGCCGTTCAGCCAACAAGAGGGCTCGACGTGGGTGCAATTGAAAACATTCACTCTGCCCTCATAAAAGAGCGAGACAAGGGCAAGGCAATTCTTCTGGTATCTCTTGAGCTTGATGAGGTTATGAATCTTTCTGACCGAATACTTGTAATACACGAGGGTTCTCTTGTGGGTGAATTCACCCCCGATGAAACAAATGTTGCCGAGCTCGGACTCTATATGGCAGGAGCAAAGGAGAGAAAAAATGCAGAATAACAAACTCTTTTCAAATATAGGCAATACACTGAGAAACGACTCTATGAAAAGTCTTCTTGCATCGCTTCTTTCTGTTTTAATAGGTGTTTTTGCCGGAGCTTTGCTTGTAATCATCATAGCTATTGCAGACAAGGATATATCTCTTAAAAGCGGATTTGAAGCAGTAAAGCTTATATTCTTCGGAATTTTCAGCAAAGGCAGAGGACAAAGCGGTGAAATAATTTTCGGCTTCAGCGGTGTGAATATCGGCAATATGCTTTTCAGGGCGATGCCTATCATTATGACGGGACTATCTGTGTCTTTTGCTTTCAAGTCAGGTCTTTTCAATATCGGTGCACCCGGTCAGTATCTCATCGGCACTGCGGCAACTCTGATTACTGCTCTGAGCATTCCCTCAGAGCTTGTTCACCCTTTAATCATATGGTTTCTATCCCTGCTTTCAGGTATGCTATTCGGCGCTTTGTGGGGCGTTATACCCGGTTTTTTCAGGGCTTATCTCGGAATCAATGAGGTTCTCTCCTCAATTATGACCAACTGGATTGCAGCAAATCTCGTGACGTGGATTTTTGAAAACAGTCCCTTAAGAAACGGTGCAGATTCGGGCAAGGTGGGATATATAATGAAAACCTCTGAAAATTCCGTAATGACCGCAAAGCTCGGTCTTGATAGAATTTTTGAGGGCTCACAGATAAACGCAGGAATAATCATTCCCTGCATGTTTGCAGTTATTATCTATATAATCATTTCAAAAACCACCCTGGGTTTTGAGCTTAAAGCCTGCGGAAGCAACAGACTTGCCGCAGAATATGCAGGTATTAAAGGCAAAAGCAGAATTGTTCTTGCTTTTGCAGTTGCGGGAAGTCTTTCAGGTGGCGGTGCTGCACTTTACTATCTTTCGGGCAACACAGAGTTTTTCTGGTCAACCTATCAGTCGCTTCCCACCGAGGGATTCAACGGCATACCTGTGGCACTTCTTGCACTTTCGAATCCCATCGGTGTAATTTTTTCGGGCTGTTTTATGTCTGCGCTTTCAATTGCAGGTCAGCAGCTGAAAAACTTCACCGCATACAATGAGAATATCACTAGCATTGTAATTGCGGTAATCGTTTATCTCAGTGCGTTTTCGCTTATACTGAGAAATCTGTTTTCAAAGCGGAAGCAGAGAAATGAAAAAAGCACCTCCTTCCCCGTTAACCTTGCAAAAAAAGAAATTGAAAAGGAAGAAAGGCAGGCTCAGGAATAATGTCATTTTTAATTCAGCAGACAATCATATATACCGTTCCCCTGCTTATTGTCGCACTTGCAGGAATTTTTGCAGAACGAAGCGGTGTTATCAACCTTGCCCTTGAGGGTACTATGATTTTTGGTGCTTTTATCGGTGTTCTTTTCATAAACATTTCTCAGATGAACGGTTGGTTTCATAGAGAAAACGCTCAGCTTCTGCTTGTTCTCACAATGGCAGTTTCGGCTCTTTTCGGAGCAATTTTTTCACTGCTCCTTTCTTTTGCAGCGGTGAATATGAAAGCCAACCAGACAATTTCAGGTACGGCACTCAACATGCTTTCACCTGCCCTCACCCTGTTTTTTATAAGCGTAATAAGCGGACAGAATGTTCTTTCGATGTATGAAGGCGATGCGGCAAGCTGGTTTATGCTCAAAAGAAGTGATTTCGGATTTTCGCAGACAGAAGCACTTAACTTTTTTGAAAGCACCTTTCTCATAAGAAACTATCTGACCACATATATCTCTCTTGCAGTTTATATAATTCTGTCGGTTATTCTTTACAGAACAAAGTTCGGTCTGAGACTACGTTCCTGCGGTGAAAATCCCCACGCATCCGACTCTCTCGGTATCAACGTAAACAAAATGAGATATATGGGAACAACCATTTCAGGCGCTCTTGCAGGTATGGGTGGCTTCGTTTTTACTCTCACTACAGCCAACGCATCAGCTACGGGTGATGTTGCAGGCTTCGGTTTTCTTGGTCTTGCAGTTATGATTTTCGGTAACTGGAACCCGATTTCTGTGGTCGGAGCTGCATTTCTTTTCGGTTTGTTCAAATGTATAGCCGCAGCTTATGCTACAATAGATATAAACGGTGACGGAGTTTTCACTCTTGCAAGGCTCCCTATAAGCACAAACTTTTACCGTATGCTGCCGTATATAATAACCCTTGTGGTGCTTGCTTTCACATCAAAGCATTCACGTGCACCAAAGGCTGAGGGTGTACCCTATGATAAATCTAAAAGATAAAGGATGATTACTTTGCGTATTTATGACATCATTGCAAAAAAACGAGACGGAAAAGAGCTGACCGAAGAAGAAATTGCTTTCTTTGTAAAAGGTGCAGTTGACGGCACAATCAAGGATTATCAGATAACTGCCCTTTTAATGGCAATTTACCTTCGTGGCATGACAGACAGAGAAACTGTCACCCTTACAATAAAAATGGCTGAATCGGGCGATATGCTTGATTTGAGCTGTATTGACGGTATCACTGCTGACAAGCACTCAACAGGCGGTGTTGGTGACAAAACAACTCTCATTGTTGCACCCATTGTTGCTTCACTTGGTATCAAGGTTGCAAAAATGAGCGGCAGAGGTCTCGGTCACACGGGCGGTACTATTGACAAGCTTGAAGCGATTGACGGCTTTGACACTGCACTTTCACCTGAGAAATTTATTGAGAACGTAAAGAAGCACGGCATCTGCGTTGTGGGACAGACAGGCAATCTTGCTCCTGCAGATAAAATTTTCTATGCCCTCAGAGACGCAACTGCAACCGTTGGTTGTATGCCTCTTATAGCTTCAAGCATTATGAGCAAAAAGCTTGCGGCAGGGTCTGAATGTATTGTTCTTGACGTTAAATACGGCAGCGGCGCGTTTATGAAAACTCCCGCTGAAGCTGAGGCACTTTCAAGAATGATGGTTGACATCGGAGAGAAGGCAGGAAGACGAGTTGCGGCAGTTATATCGGATATGGACACGCCCTTAGGCTTTGGCATCGGCAATGCACTTGAAATCAAGGAAGCTATTGATGTTCTCAATGGCAAGGATGTAAGCGACCTAAAAGAGGTTTGTCTGACGCTCGCAGCAAACATTGTGAAGCTCTCTGAAGGAATTACAATTGAAGATGCACGTACAAAGGTTGAAACAGCTCTCAGCAGCGGTGCGGCTTTCCAAAAATTCAAGGAATTTATTACCGCTCAGGGCGGAAAGGCAGAGCAGATTGAAAATCCTGAGCTTCTGCCAAAGGCAAAATACAGTCTTAGTGTGCTTTGCCCTACAGACGGTTACATTTGCAGAATGGATGCTGAAGCAATCGGCTCGGCAAGTGTGATTCTCGGTGCAGGACGAGAGAAGAAGGACGACACCATTGACTTTGGTGCAGGAATTATTCTTCACAAAAAGACCGGCGACAAGGTACAGGACGGCGACATTCTCGCAACACTTTACACCAACAGCAAAGAGACTCTGCAGAGTGCAGGTAAGCGTTTTCTTGAGGCTTTTTCATTTTCTGATGTTGAGCCGATGAAGAATGAACTGATTTATAAGGTGGTGTGAGGTTTTTGACCTCTCCGTCACACTTCGTGTGCCACCTTTTCTTCCAGAAACTGGCACCCTTTTGTCTGCTTTGCAGACATTTCCCCTAACAGGGGAATTGCCTTTCAGGAGAGGCTTATACCATCAGTCATTTTTAGCCCCTTCCGACAACCTTCGGTTGCCACCTTTTCTTCCGGAAACGGGCACCCTTTTGTCACTTCGTGACATTTCCCCTAACAGGGAATTACCGCCGATCCTTACGAAATTATGTCATTCTGAACGCAGTGAAGAATCTTTCAAGATTCCTCGACAAGCTCGGAATGACACTTAACTTAAAAAAAGGAGACAACAAAAAGGACACCGGTCGGTGTCCTTTAATTTTGCATTTAGCATTTTGAATTTTGCATTTAAATTATGCTTCCCAGGGGAATTTGTAGTCAAGACCGAGGTCGTCACGAACCTTGTTCATTTCAGCCTGAACTGATTCGTTGATGGGTACACCGCTGTCTTTTCTCTGGCACCAGATGTCGTATTCCTTTTCACCTGCTGTGTAGATTCTGTCTTCACCGGGAGCCTTCTTAGCTGCACGAACGCCACGGATGATGTCGCCTGCCTTCTTTCTTGCGATTTCTTCGCCAAGGAAGTGGTTTGTATCAATTGCAATGAAGAAGTGACCGAGCTGATAAGGTCTGATGTTGCCTTCAGCATCCTTACCGTCAAGATCCTTACCGTAAGCGCCGTCCTGAAGAATTGATGAAAGGAATTCTACGAACATTGCAAAGCCGTAGCCCTTGTAGCCGCCGAGAGCTTCACCGATACCGCCGAGAGTTGTGAGAGCTGCTGTACCCTGACGGATCTTCTTGAGAGCAACACCTGCATCGCCTTCAACGGGGTTACCGTCGATGTCGATTACTGTGCCGGGGTGAATTTCTTCACCGATTCTTTCGTAGTACTCAACCTTACCGTTCTGTGTAATTGATGTAGCACAGTCAAAGTTGAAATCGAATTCTTCGTCAGTGGGAACACCGAGTGTGAAGGGGTTTGTACCGAACATACCTTCAACTGAGAATGTGGGAGCAACTGAAGGACGAGCGTTTGTACCTGTCATACCGATACAGCCTGCCTTTGTTGCCATTGAGGTGTAGTAACCTGCAATACCGTAGTGTGTTGAGTTACGAACTGTAACCATACCCATACCGTATTCCTTAGCCTTAGCAATAGCCATACTCATTGCCTTGTAGCCGATTACCTGACCCATACCGTGGTGACCGTCAACAACTGCTGTTGTCGGTGTTTCCTTGATGATTTCAAAGTTTGTTGTGGGGAACTGGATACCGGCATTGATTCTGTCGATATAAACGGGCTTGAAACGGTTACAACCGTGTGATTCAATACCACGTCTGTCTGACTCAAGAATTACGTCAGTTACAATTTCTGCTTCATCAGCGGGTACGCCTACACCAATAAACGCATCTCTGATAAAGTCATTTGCTGTTTTCCAATCGAGTACTACCTTACCCATTGTTAATCACTCCTAATATTTAATATAATTTTTTTCTTTTTATAATTTAAGCTTTGAGCTTTAAATTCCGTCTTATTCCTTGTCTTCCCAGGACATTGCTCTTGTTACAGCCTTTTTCCAGCCTGCATAATACTTGTTTCTTTCTTCCGGTGACATTTCGGGTGTGAAGACTTTGTCAACCTCACGGTTAGCTTCAATATCTTCAAGACTTTCCCAAACGCCCACTGCAAGACCTGCGAGGTAAGCTGCACCGAGAGCAGTTGTTTCAACAGTCTTCGGTCTGTCAACCTTTGTCTGAGCGATGTTTGACTGAATCTGCATCATAATGTTACTTACACTTGCACCGCCGTCAACACGAAGCTCTGATATTTCAATGCCTGAGTCAGCCTTCATAGCTTCAAGAAGGTCTGTCATCTGATATGTGATGCTTTCAAGCACTGCTCTTGCAATGTGCTTTCTGTTTACGCCTCTTGTAAGACCTACGATACAGCCTCTTGCGTACATATCCCAATAGGGAGCGCCAAGACCTGTGAACGCAGGCACAAGGTAGCAGCCGTTTGCATCGGGTACGCTTTCAGCAAGCTCGTCACATCTCTTAGGGCTGTCAATAAGCTGAAGCTCGTCACGGAGCCACTTGATTACTGAGCCTGCATTAAATGCACTGCCTTCGATTGAATATGTAGTTTCACCCTTGTAGCTCCAAGCTACACCTGTGAGAAGGTTGTTCTTTGATTCAACTCTCTTGTTACCTGTATTCATAAGAAGGAAACAGCCTGTGCCGTATGTATTCTTTGACATACCGGGCTTGAAGCAAGCCTGACCGAAGAGAGCTGAGGGCTGGTCACCGATTGCACCGCAGATGGGCACACCTTCAAGCTCTTCAAGACCGATAATACCCTTTGCAACCCAACCGTAAACCTGACTTGAGGGTACGGGAGTGGGAAGAATATTCATAGGAATACCAAGCTTTTCGCAAAGGTATTCGTCCCAGCAGAGCTTGTCTACATCAAAGAGCATTGTTCTTGATGCGTTTGAATAGTCTGTTACGTGAGTTCTGCCTGCAGTAAGGTTCCAGATAAGCCAGGTTTCAACTGTACCGAAAAGAAGCTGACCTGCATCAGCAAGAGCCTTTACACCGGGAACATTATCAATAATCCACTTGATTTTTGTAGCTGAGAAATATGCGTCAACAATAAGACCAGTGTGGTCCTTGATGTAATCGCAGAGTTCTTTATCTTCCTTGATTTTTTCGCACATATCAGCAGTTCTTCTGCACTGCCATACAATTGCGTTATATACAGGCTTACCTGTTGCTCTGTCCCAGAGAATTGTTGTTTCTCTCTGGTTTGTGATGCCGATACCTGCAATATCCTTAGCTGAGAAATTGCCTGAACGAAGAGCAGTTGTGATTGAATTGAACTGACTGTAAAGGATGTTGAGAGGATCGTGCTCTACCCAGCCTGCCTTGGGATAAATCTGTTCAAATTCATTCTGAGCCTTTGAGATAATGTTACCCTTTTTGTCAAAAACAATAGCTCTTGAGCTTGTTGTTCCCTGGTCAAGGGCAAGTACGAGTTTTTCTGCCATATCTGTCTTCTCCTTTAAAAAATATTTTCTTCATAATATATCTAATTTATTCTACTTTAAATAACAGGATTTGTCAACAAGATTATTTGTAATTTATGGTATAGTGCTGAATATTTTTGATTTTTGTAAAAAGTTGGAAATTATAGTAAAATTATGTTCTCATATTACTTGACCTGTCCGATTAAATATTGTATTATATATATTATGTAAAATTACGTAAAGACTTAACTATAGATAGCAAAATGAAAGGAACAGCGAAATGGAAAATGTATTCTCAGGCGAGATTTTGAATATTACCCCCTTTAAAAAGGGTTTTGTTTTTGCAACAAAAAGCACCACTCCCGACGGAAGACTCAAGGCAAATTTTTACGGCTATGATGCAGTGAACGACAAGTTCACACACATCAAAAAATCTGTATTTCTCAAAGTGAAATTCGGCTATGAATTTGAAGAAATTGCAGAGCAGCTTGGTGACTATGTTTCATGCGACGTAGGTGTGCTCAACGACAACAGAATTATGGCTGTGTTCCCCAACGGTGAATATAACATTTTCAACACAGACGGCAGTCTTAACGTTTCTTCTCTCATCACCTATCACGGCTCACCTGTCTGCGATATTGCAGTTGACGGAGCTTACATCTGGTGCGCAGTTCCTCAGGAAAACGCAATCATCAAATATTCACCCCGTGAAGGCAGAATTCTTCTCCGTGTCGGCGGTGGTGACACAACGGCATTTGAAAGTCCCTCAGCAGTTTCACTTATGGGAAATCAGCTTTTCATCTGCAACCAGAGCTCAAAGAAAATCCGCACACTTAACATTGAAACAAACTCAGTAAGGGATTACAGAGTGTTCAACGAAAAGGTATATAAGTATATCAATGTTATGGGCAAGGAATTCGTCTGGCTCAAGTCAGGACTTTATATTCTGGATTAAACTGATACAACCAAAGGCAGAGATTTGTTCTCTGTCTTTTTTATATTAAAGATAGTTGCATTTATAACCTCTCCGTCACACTTCGTGTGCCACCTCTCCTTTCAGGAGAGGCTTATCAGAACCTACGCAAAAAACCACCTCATCAGAGGTGGCTTTAATTTTATTCATTTGAATTGCCTTCCTCAGCTACTCTCTTTTTGTTATACTTTCTTGCTACAAAAAGAGGTATGAGCGTAAGCACGATTATAAGTGCACCGTAAAGGTAAATATTGCCGTTGGGGATGTATTCCATCTGACCGCTTGTGGAATTCTGGAAAACCTCACCGCTTGTTTTTACAACGGCTTCACCGATGAACGAACCGCCTACCATAGGAATAAGCACGAAGAAGAGAATCCATATTCCTTCAAACTGACCCTTACTGTCTTTAGGATAAAGCTGCTTTGTCCACACCTTTGTGGTCTGAAGAATTGTTACATAACCGACGCCCACAAGGAAAATTCCGAGCCACAGTCTCAGGTCAAACAGCTTTGTGTTGTCAACCATATCAGGTGTTACAGGCCAGATTACAAGAAGACCGATGATGTTTATAATAATTGCAAAAATCGAAACCTCAACATGCTTATTGTTGTTGATAAGCTTTGAAGCGGGAATTGCAGTAAGCATTGAAAGAACAAGAGGTACTGCTTCTATAATGCCCATCTGGTCAGCTGTATAGCCGAGGTAGTAGATGATGTAGTTGCCGATGTATGCAAAGTAAACATTGAAGCCGATGAAGAATACTGCAACTGTGATGTTCACCCATACAAGCTCTTTGAGCTGAAAGAATTTTTTAAAGTTGAATACACTGATGAACTGCTGAAGAAAGGTTCCTCTTTTTGAAGGCTCAACATCATCTGCCTTTGAAAGAAAGAGAAGTGAGATGATACCGAAGATAATTACGAACACACCCATCACAATAAAAAGGCGCATATAGTTGTTGTCTTCACCTACAAGAAGTCCGCCTACAACAGTACCGATAATTGTGCCGAGAACAGGCTGAGTTGCAAGTGCTGCACCGATCTGTCCCCTGTTTTTATCTGTGAGAATATCTGTTGTCCAGGTGTTGAAGCCTGCATCGTTACCCATTGAGCCGAAAAAGCTCATTATTGTGTCTGCAAGAACAACACTTATACCTGCAAGAAGATAGAGATCCTTGCTGATAAATTCTGTAAGACCGAAGCCGATTGTGAAAATACCCCAGAGGATATATCCGATTGAAATGAACTTTCTGCGGTTGCCTGTTCTGTCTGCCCAGGTGCCGAAGAAGAAGGTTGCAAAGGTTGTTGCAAGGGCACTGCAGATAAGCATACCCGTAATGATTGAGGGGTCCTTACCTATCTTTGTGTAAACGAAGGTATTGAACCACTGATTTTCCATATTCCAGCAAATCTGACCTGCAAGGCCGAGTCCCCATACGAGGGTCCACATTTTAAAGCCGGAAGCCTTTTTCTGATTTCTTTCCATCTTATTCACTTACCTCTGCATTATTTTTAAGAAAGCCTTTCTTAATGAGAACAACAAGAGGAATAAGAACAAGCACGGTTACAACGGCTGCATAGATGAACATATCTGATGTGGGGCAAATCTGTGCAACCCCGTATTCATCAAGATAAGTTGTGTTTGAGTTAACACTTGCAATTTCACCGAGCTTGGGACCGATTACCATAGGAAGAAGAACGTTGAAAATCATTCTTATACCCTGGAAAAGACCTGACTTACCCTTAGGTGTAAAGTCTCTGACAGAAGCTGCAAGCTGAATCATAAGCACAGCATAACCGATAAGTGTGGGAGCTGCTGCAAGAGCAACCTGAACAAGTCCCTTTGCAAAGCCGAGA
>JAZRJR010000098.1:0-1608 GCA_045645885.1 Acutalibacteraceae bacterium
TAACCGTCACTTTCTGATGAACATGCCCATTCTTTTGCAAGCTCTTCATTTTCGGTACAGTAAAAACCGAGACCGTAATCATTATTAGGATTGCCCATTCCCCAAATAGGCTTTTCAATAATTTTAGATGAACCGTGATAAACTATAATCTTCTCTGCCATAAGTATGCTCCTTTCTCGAGGTATCGTTACAACGATAGTTGTTATCTGTTTTTATTATATCGTTACAACGATAGTTTGTCAACGCTGTACGAGAATATTTTCGTCAGTATATCAGACTATTATAATAACCTGAAACTGTTTTTATCAAATTCTATTAAACCGTCATCACGCATTTTGCAAAGCTCATTCGACATAGCACTGCGGTCAACAGAAAGGAAATCCGCAAGCTGCTGACGGTTGAACGGAATGGTAAAAGTCGCACTGTTATGCTTCTTTGCTTCTTCGGACAAATAAGAAATCAGCTTCTCTCGTGTGGAACGCTTGGACATATGCCCGAGCTTTTGCACGAGTTTTCTGTTTTTCCCGGATATTGCAAAAAACATATTCTGCACAACCATAGAATGAAAACGGCAAGCGGAAGAGCAGGTTGTAAGAATACGCCTTACATCAAAAAAGATGACGGTACTGTCTTCCATAGCAACCACATCGTTTAACAGAGCACCGCTTTCGGGTGCAACATATGCTTCGCCAAACATTTCTCCGACAGCAATCTGACCGAGGATACTGCGGTTACCCCAGTAATCATCATTTTGTATGTGAAGAGTTCCTTCAACTAAAACAACAATGTCGCTCAGATGCTCACCCTGACGCAGAACATATTCTCCTTTTTTATAATTGTACAGTCTTGCATCAAGACAGGAGAGCATCGCCGATACTTCATCATCACCTACACCGGCAAACATCTGTGTTTTCATCAAGATAGGTACATATTTTTTCATAAAGCCTCGATTCTGTTGTAAAAACAACTGATTTGTTTCTTTTATTGTATTATAATGAAGCCACAAAATCAAGTGAGGTAAGAATATATGATCAGGAAAATTATAAAAATTGATGAAGAAAAATGTAATGGCTGCGGTGCTTGTGCTTCCGCTTGTCATGAAGGCGCTATTGAAATGATTGGCGGCAAGGCTCGTCTGACCCGTGAGGATTATTGTGACGGACTTGGTGATTGTCTTCCTGCTTGTCCCACAGGTGCCATCACTTTTGAGGAAAGAGAAGCACCCGCTTATGATGAGGCGGCTGTTCTTGAATCAAAAGCGAAAAAACAAGGAACCTTGCCCTGCGGTTGTCCCGGAACACAATCTAAAGCAATTAACAGGGAAAGTAGTGACTACAATAACTTTGCTGCACCGATTAACAGCCGACTTTCACAGTGGCCTGTTCAGATAAAGCTTGTTCCTGTGAATGCTCCTTATTTTGACGGAGCAAACCTGCTCGTAGCGGCGGATTGCACAGCTTATGCCTATGGAAATTTTCATAATGAATTTATCCGTAATCACATTACTCTTATCGGTTGTCCGAAGCTTGACGAGGGTGATTATACAGACAAACTTTCCGCTATCATCGCAAACAATAATATCAAAAGTGTTACTGTTGTACGTATGGA
>JAZRJR010000099.1:0-4069 GCA_045645885.1 Acutalibacteraceae bacterium
AATAATGAATTTATAGATTCAGCAGTTAAATCACACGCTGATATGTCTGCGGTTCATATCGGGATGGATAAAATTATCGTTGATAAACAGCAACAGGAACTGATATGCACACTTAAAGACGAGGGATTCAATGTAATAAGCTCGGCCGATATAATTGCAGGTGAATATCCTGATGACATTAAGCTTAATTTGGCACTTTTCGGAAACAATGCAATCGGTGCTTTCAGGTATTCAGACAGCAACCTTATGCTGCAAATCGAAGGCTTCCGAAAATACAATGTAAAACAAGGATATGCAAAATGTTCTGTTTTACCTCTGAGTGAAAACGCTCTTATCACAGATGATGAATCCATATATAAAGCGCTCAAAAATGCCGCTGATATCCTTTTGGTAGGCAAAGGTGACATAACTCTTGTCGGACACGACTACGGCTTTATAGGCGGTGCTTCGTGCAAAATTTCAAGAGATGAAATTTTGTTTTTCGGTGATCTTCGTGCTCATCGAAATTCTACCGAAATTCTTTCATTCTTGGATAAGCACAATCATAAAGCGTTTTTTTTTGAAAATCAACCCCTTTATGATATCGGTGGTCTTGTGACACTTTGCGAAATATAAGAAAACACTTCCTGTTTAAAGGAAGTGTTTTGTCGTTTATCTTATTTAAGATTGTATCTCTGTACGTAATCGTTGATTTTCTGAATAGGATTAAGGAACTGACTTACTGATTTGTCGTGGTTAAGTGTATCTACAATAAGAGCAACATACTTTGACATATCAACTGAATAGTACCAGGGCTTTTCAAGAAGGGCAGGAGTCTGATAGATAAGGTTTGTTGTGAAAATCTTATCAAAGATACCTTCTTCAAAAGCTTTGTCAAATCTCTCAAGACCTGAAGAGAAAAGACCGAATGATGAGAACACAAAAATTCTTCTTGCATTAAGGTTCTTAAGCTGTTTGCAAACATCAATCATTGAGTCACCGCTTGAAATCATATCGTCAACAACGATAACATCTTTACCTTCCACATTATCGCCAAGGAATTCATGTGAAATAATGGGGTTTCTGCCGTCGACAACTCTTGTGAAGTCTCTTCTCTTATAGAACATACCGAGATCAACTTCAAGAACCTGTGAGTAATATACGCATCTGCCCATACCGCCTTCGTCAGGGGAGATAATCATTGTGTTTTCGGGAGTGAAATTAATGTCATTGTTCTGACTTTTTGCAAGAGCCTTGATCATCTGATAAGTAGGTGATACGCTTTCAAAACCGATTCTGATTGCATTCTGAACTCTGGGATCGTGTGCATCAAATGTGATAATGTTGCTTACACCGAGATTTTCGAGCTCCTGAAGAGCAAGTGCACAGTCAAGAGACTCTCTTGAAGTACGTCTGTGCTGTCTACCTTCATAAAGCATAGGCATAATTACGGTTATTCTCTTTGCTTTACCTGCACAAGCTGAAATAACTCTCTTAAGATCAGCAAAATGATCGTCGGGACTCATAGGTACCTGAAGAGGCTTTCCGTCAGCGTCTTTGAGATCATACATTTTGTATGTTACGCTGTAATTAAAGCAGTCTGAAATAATGAAAAGGTCGTAACCTCTGATTGTTTCTTTGATAACACCTTTACCTTCACCTGTTGAGAATCTTGGGAATTCTGCATCAAGGATATAAGAATCTCTGTGATAACCGATTATTTCTGTGTCACCCATTTTTTCACGGATTTCAACAATCTGATCGCTTACCTTTTTAGCAAATTCTTCACAGCCTCTCATTGCAATAATGCCGAGGCGACCCTGAATTCCTTCAAAATACTCAGATACTGACATGGACATAATTTTTTACCCCCGTTTTTTACTTCATGTGTTTTTAAAACATACATATATATTGTACTTGTTTATGAAAACTTTGCAATACTTTTTACAACATTTGTATTATAAAATTATTCAAATTCAAGATGTAATATTTTGTGCATTATTACAACTTGAATTAAAGTCAGCAAACGTAATCTGAATCGAACATAACCACAAGAGCATAACGTTCATCGATTGCAGAAACTCTTGATTTAAGTTCACTCAAAATGAAATCTTCGTTAAAGCTGCAGTCGTGCGGAATAACAACATCGAAAATCAGGTTTGTTCTTGTAGGACCGTCAACAACTCTGAAATCATGGAGTGACAATGCGTTATCTATACCGTGAAGTTCTTTGCGCATCATATCTCCGAGTGAATTTATTCTTTCATCGTTTGTCATTATCGGATCAAGATGCACAACAAGTTCTATGCCGAATTTTTCTTTTATATCACGTTCAATCCTGTCTGCGGTTTCGTGTGCAGCGAGAAAGTCATCATCTGCTGAAAATTCTATATGAACCGTACAGAAGGTTCTTGTTTCGCCGTATGAGTGAATTACAAGGTCGTGTATTCCGAGTATTCCGTCATATGATGTAATGGTATCAACAATGCTTTTTACCAGTTCCTTTGACGGCGGAGCACCGAGAATAATTCCTATACTTTCTCTGAGAATCTCAAATCCTGATCTGAGAATGAACAAAGAAACAATTATTCCCATATAGCCGTCAAGCGGCAATGCGGTGAATTTGGAAAGAATAAGCGCAACAAGAGATATAGCAGTCGCCGCAGTGTCACTGAGCGAGTCAGAAGCAACTGCAATCATAGCAGGGGAGTTAATGGCTTTGCCAAGCTTTTTGTTGAACTGACCGAGCCATATCTTAGCTAAGATTGAAACTACAAGCACGGCGATAGCACCGTAAGAAAAAACCACAGCCTCGGGATTAACAATCTTTTCGACAGAAGATTTTATAAGCTCATATCCCATAAGCTCAACAAGGAAGCCTACAATCAATGCGGCAACATATTCTATTCTGCCATGACCGAAAGGATGCTCCTTATCCGGCTTTCGGTTAGACATTTTAAAACTGAACAGTGTAACTATACCTGATGCAGCATCAGACAGGTTGTTGATAGCATCAGCTGCAATCGCAACGCTGAAAGTAATTGTACCGACAAGATACTTAAAAGCTGAAAGTAGAATATTTATAATGATGCTGACTGCACTTCCTAAAAAGCCGTATTTCATTCTTACATCAGCATTTTTTGTGTCACTGTAGTTTTTTACAAAAAGCTTCAGTAAAAGAGTTGTCATTGTATCACCTGCAAAAATTATTTTTCATTAACGATGTGTACATCGAGCTGGTTAAACGGAATACAAACACCGTTTTTATCAAAAGCAATTTTAACTTCTTCCTGCATTGCAAAGAAAACATCCCAATAGTGTTCACCCTTGCACCATACTCTTGTAACAAGACTTATGCAGCTTGCTTCATGTCCGTTAACAAACACCTGAACTGCAGGATCCTTAAGAATTAATCCGTTGTTGTTTGCAACCTCAGCAATAATGCGTTTTGCGTGCGAAATATCATCAGAATAACTGATAGAGAAGTTGAGATCAACTCTGCGCTTGTTTTCTGCGGTATAGTTTATGATGTGGTTTGTTGTAATGTGTGAGTTAGGTATAATAATTCTTTTATTATCAGGTGTATTTATAACTGTCTGCATAAATCTTACATCAACAACAGAACCTGCAACACCATTGATTTCTACGAAATCTCCTGATTTGAACGGACGGTTGACAAGGAGCTGTATACCGCTTGCAAACTGAGCAACGCTTGCCTGAAGACCGAGACCGGCAGTAACACCGGCAGCACCGATCGCTGCGATAACTGAGTTAATGTTGATAAACATTGAGAGTGCTGAAAGGAAAAATACTGCTTTAATAAGCACTGAAATGATTCTTCTTATGAAGTTATAAACAGACGGGTCTACGCCTCTCGCATGCATTGCTTTCGCAGCTAATTTTGAAATGATTCTTGAAATGAAAATACCTAATATGATGAGTACGACTGCGAGAATCACGGTCGGAAGTTTTGTCATAACTGTACCGATAATGTCCATTTCCTGCCACCATGCCGAAATGTTATCAGCGACCTGCGATACGTCCTCAAACTGACCGTTTTCATCAAGAAAAACGTTGCTGGTTGTTGTAG
>JAZRJR010000100.1:0-7800 GCA_045645885.1 Acutalibacteraceae bacterium
CTGTAACCTTACCCACAACTGCATTTGCAGTTATACCCGAAAAGCCATCTGAGCCGCCACACTTAAGACCGATTTTAAGTCTTGATGCAGATACGGTTGTACGTTTATCCTGTGAAGCAATTGCTTTCAGCTCTTCAATAAACTTTGTGCCTTCAGCAATTTCATCTTCGCAGTCCTGAACTGAAAGGAATTTTATTCTTTCTTTGTTCACTTCACCGAGAATCTTTTTCATTTCGGGAATATTATTATTCTCACAGCCAAGACCTAAAACAAGCACTCCGCCTGCATTTGGATGAGCGATGAGTCCTTTTAAAATCAGCTGTGTGATTTTCATATCATCGCCAAGCTGACTGCAGCCGTAAGGGTGAGAAAAGCAGATTGCACCTGTTTTTTCACTGAGCATTTTCGCAATACTGTTTACACAGCCGACGGTAGGTACAATCCAGATATCGTTTCTTATGCCGATTTCACCGTTCTCACGCTGAAAGGCTTCGACTGTAAACGGCTCGAGCTCTTTTAAATCTGCAAGTTCGGGTGAATATTCATAGGAGAGAATAACCCCGAGCTTAGTTTCCATATTGTGTGAATGAACGTGGTCGCCCTCATTTATGTCCTCTGTGGCACATCCTATGGGATAGCCGTATTTGATAACGTCTTCGCCTTTTTTTATTCTGCAAAGAGCCGTCTTATGCCCTGTTTCAAGATTTACGACTACGTTATCTTTTTCGTTTATTCTGACAGTGTCCATTTAACCGTTTCCTTTGCACCCTGAATTTTGATTTTTTCGTAGTAGTTATCTATAATTTCTGTCAATTCTGAAAGGTCAGCCTGCCACAGAGATGTGTCGGATAAAATTTCGGGAATACTGCCCTTTTTAATTTTTTCCACTACTGCTTCATTGTCTTCGGGTGTGTCATTTTTATAGAAATAAATAAGAGCTGCTAAAGAAAGGGTAAGGCACTTTGGATACTCCCCTTTTTGCTCTTTATATTCTAAAAGAGTGGGAAGTACACGCACAGAAAATTTACTGACAGAATTGAGAGCAATTGAACGCCATTTGTGCTGAATAAAGGGATTTCTGAAGCGGTCAAAAACACTTTCGGCAAAGCTTCTGCTTTCTTCGCTATCGCCTATCGTAGGCAGAATTTCGTCATTCATTGCCCTTTGGAGAAAAGCATAAGATGCTTCATCGTTCATAGCTTCCCCCACGGTTTCTATACCCGAAAGAAGTGAAAGCGCCACAAGTGAGGTGTGTGCGCCGTTGAGAATACGCACCTTTATTTTTTTGTAAGGCTTTGCATCGTCAGCCCATACAACGTTGAAGCCTGCTTTTTTAAGAGGCAGTTCATTTTCAAAATTGCCCTCAATGACCCACAAATGGAAAATCTCTGCGGTATCAAGATATTTATCCTCAGGGTGAAGTACTGCAGTTTCGTCATTGGGATAACCCGTAACAATTCGGTCAACAAGAGTGTTCAGGAAAGTGTTTTCCTCATTTATCCATCTGATAAATCCCTCTTCAAGCTTCCAGAGGTCTACATACTGAAGAACGCATTTTTTGAGTGCATCACCGTTACCGTCAATCAGCTCTGTGGGAAGAAAAACAAAGCCTTTCATTCCGTTTTTGTAACGTTTATAAAGAAGCTGAGTGAGCTTACCCGGGAAGGATGTGCAGGGTCTGTCGTCAAAGCTGCAGCTTTCATCGAAGGCAATTCCTGCTTCGGTTGTATTGGAAACAACAAATCTGAGATCGTGATTGTCAGCAAGAGATATGTATTCATCAAAATACTTATAGGGGTCAATGCATCTTGAAATTGATTCAACAAGGTGATGCTGCTTTTTGATTTCACCCTTTTCGATACCTCTGAGGTAAAGGTTATACTTGCATTCCTGAGCGTTAAGAAGAGCACATTTACCCCCTGCTCTGGGCTGAATCACAACCGCCTTACCGTCATAAAGACCTTTTTCGTTCATCACATGAAGGAAATAATTGAAAAAGCCTCTGAGAAAATTACCTTCACCAAACTGAATTACTGTTTCTCTCATATCAGTCACCTATTTTTATAAGAAGCTTTGCAAGTGTGCCATCGTTATTGCTGAGAGCCTTGAAAGCATCAAGTGCATCTGCCATATCATAGACACCGCTTACCATTTTCATAACATCTGCCTTACCTGATGCAACAAGATCAATATTATTTATAAAATCATTCTTAAGCGCATTGCGGCTGCCGTGTACATTAAGCTCTTTTTTGAGAAGCACAGAGTGAACAAAGCTTGTCTCTCTTTTGCCGTTACCGATGAGAATAATATTAGCTGCAAAAGCTGCGCTGTCAATGCAGCCGAGGAAGGTTTCAGGAGCACCGCAAGCCTCAATGCAGACATCAAAGCCGTTGCCGTCTGTGAATTCATTTGTAAATTCTTCAAGTGACTGAGTTTTTGTGTTGACAACTGCATCTGCACCATATTCTTTAGCAAGGCTGAGACGGTTATCGAGAATATCAGCAACAACGATTTTTTTACACTTCTGCTTTGCCGCAAGAAGAGCAAATAGACCGATAGGCCCTGCACCGATTACAAGCACATTATCTGTATCCTTGATTTCGGCACGGGATACTGCGTGCTGAGAAATTGAGAAAGGCTCAATAAGAGCAAGCTCTTCTGCAGAAAGACCTTTACCGTCATAGATTCTCTCTATGGGCATTGAAATATATTCGCAGAAGGCACCGTCACGCTGAACACCCATTGTCTGATTATCGGTGCAGCAATTAACATAGCCTCTTTTGCAGGAATAACAGGTACCGCAATTGAAGTATGGATTGCAAGTAACAATGTCGCCCTTTTTGAGTCCACGGTCGTTTTCGGGAATTTCTACAATTTCCGCTGAAAACTCGTGACCGGGAATTCTCGGATAAGTTGTGAAGGGCTGATTGCCAGTGAACGATGCAACATCAGCACCGCAGATGCCTACATATTTAACCTTAAGAAGTGCTTCGCCTGCTTTCACTTCAGGCATAGGTACTTCTCTGATTTCAATTTCATTGGGATTCGGAATTACAATTGCTTTCATTTTATTTATCCTCATCTATGTATTCTTTGTTCCAGATTACACCTGTTTTCAGTGGTGCACCCTTGCAGAAAATTTTGTTTTCATAAGCATCAAGAGGATCGCTTGTGAATTCATCTTTATCTATAAGTTCAACAACCTCGTCATAGCGTGAATCAACAAGCACTTCTATTGCTTTTTCCATATGCGCCTGACGGAAGTTGATTGAAGCAAAAATCAGATGATTTTCAAAACCGAAGGGCATTGTATCATAAGACACAACGGGACCCAGTGAAAAGCTGTTGTAAACACCGTTACAACCGAGAACCTTGTGCTGAAAAGCAATTCTGTGTTCTACATTCGCTCCGCTTGTGCCGACAAACATTGTTGCTCTGCCGCCGATTTTTTCCATAATCTTCTCTGCAGTTTCTTCTTCTGTAAGACCTGCTGTGGAAAGATAATCAGCCTTTGCAATCTCTTTTGAGAAAACTACCTTCTTGCAGTTTTCGTCACTTCTGCCCACGAAGAGAATTTCTGCTTCGGGATGATTTCTTCTTATCTGATCTGCAATAAAAAGACCTGTCATACCAAGGCCGAAAACAACTGTTTTTCTGAAGATACTGTCTTTTGCAAGCTTTCTCGCCTCTTCTTCAGAGCATTTGTGCTTTGCCATTTCAACACGGAAATTCTGAGCTTCGCCAAGATCTTCCATTCTTTCAAGCTGAAAAATTGCACAGGCATAAGGATCGGCAAAGGAGAGCTTTTTAGCCACCGACAAGGGAAGCTTTCTGAGATTTTCATATTCCTTCGGAAGATGCAGAAGCATATCGGGATTGAAGTAATTCTTATCACAGAAAAGCCCGTCAGCCTGATCGCAGCCGTATTCGAAATAAGTTTCATCTTCTGTGTAGCGTGTGGGATCATAGCTGTCACCGCCACGGATGAGTACAATTGCAAATCTCTCCTCTGAGGGTACCCATACAACACCCTCGTGTCCGTTTATAAGGCGGTTTTCACCTGCTGGGAATTTCTTCAGAAGCTTATTATCTCTGCCCATTTTCATAAGCTCAAAATCTGTTCCGCAAAAGCCCTGAAAAACAGGCCACGCCTCAACACCCTTATAAAGAGGTTCACCACGAAGACGCTGTCTTTCGGGATTAATGAGGTTTATTTCACCGTATTTAATGGGTAAATCTTTATCATTCTGAAAATAAGTACCAAAGGTTTTCATAAATTCACCTTAATTTATTTCTTGTATTTTTCTTTGTATTTCATTACAATTGCGTTCATCTCGTCCATATGTGCTTCCATATCATAGACGAGTCTGAACTGATTTCTCGCTCTTACAATATTATGCTCTGCATGAGTTGTTCTGAAGTAAACATCACCCTCAAGATAGTCTGTGAGGAAACGGATACCGCACTCAAAGGTCATAAGCTTTGCACCGAAAGCAAGATTTTCAATTTCTGCATCGTTAAGGCTTTCTGCAGTTTCACTGAGGAAGCCATCAACATAATTTTCAAAAAGAGCAAGGTCGATGCCTACCTTTGAAAGGTCTGCTTCGTCTTCTGCCGCTTTATTTGCACCTGAACGGATGCTGTCACCGAAGTCATAAAGTGAAAGACCGGGCATAATTGTGTCAAGGTCAATTACACAGATTCCTTTATCGCTTTCCTTGTCGAAAAGAACATTGTTGAGCTTTGTGTCGTTGTGAGTAACTCTGAGAGGAAGAACACCTTCTGTAATAAGGTCTGTGAGCTTATGTGTGTCAGCCTTGCGGTCAATTACAAACTGAATTTCTTCTTCACACACTGCTTTTCTTCCCTTTACATCAGCTTCTGCCGCCTTGAGGAAGTTTTCATATCTCGCAGGAGTATAGTGGAAATTTTTGATTGTTTCATAGAGTGTTTCTGCAGGATAACCGTCAAGAAGCTTCATAAATCTGCCGAAGGAACGGCCCGCATTTCTGAAGGTGTCGCCATCCTTGGGCTTGTTGTATGTAAGAGCATTGTCAACATAGATATACATACGCCATGCTCCGCCTTCACTGTCACGGTAGTAGTATTCTCCGCTTTCACAAGGAAGGAAGTTGAGATTTTCTCTTTTATAGTCGCCACCGTTTTCCTTGATTTTTTCTGTGATGTGCTTTGTTACACCAACAATGTTGAACATAAGCTCAGCGGGATTCTTGAACACAAAGGTGTTGATTTTCTGAAGTATATATTTTTCACCCTTGTCGGTTTCAATAAGATAAGTTGCATTGATAAGACCTGCAGTGAACTGTTCCACATATATGATGTTTCCGCCTCTTGCAAACGCCTCAAATGCGGTTCTGATTTCATTAGTTAACATTTTTTATACTCCTTTTTATACATCAACCTAACATCGGAGTGTCTCCGATAACAACTTCAGGCTTTTTGTATTTTTCTATTTCCAGAATAACAATTTCATTTTTATCCTTTAAAAGTGCACCGGGGAGGTACAGAGCCTTCTGAGGTCCGATTTCCCAGTATCTGCCGAGATTGAATCCGTTCACAAAAACATATCCCTTTGTAAAGCCCTTCATCTCAACAAAGCAGTCCTTACCCTTCCCGGCATCAAATGAGCCTTTGAGGAAAACGGGTCCTGTTTTTGCAGAGTCTGATTCAAGCTTTTTATAAGTGAGATTCTGAAGATTACTGAGCGGAATTGTATTGACTGTAAAATCCATAAGTGTCTGGTTTGCAAGAGCAACCCTTGAAATACCTTTTCGGTCATTAAGCTCAGCACCGTAGTTCACTCTGCCCATTGCATCAACGAGAATACCGATTTCGCCTTCACCGGACACACCGCTGATATAAAGCTGTTTTTTCAGCTTCAGCTTATTGAAGAAGGATTTTTCTTTCATTCTGTCAATGGTTGCAATCTTCTTTTTATCAAAATAAACCTGTGCATAATCGTGAACATTATCTATACTCAGAAATGCACCTGAATATTTGCCCTTAAGCTTTGTTCTGTAATAAATCAGACCGTAATTCTGGTCATAAGCCTCCATGCTTCGGGGAAGAGGTGAATAATGCTCTTCTGAAATTGCACTGAGATTTTCAAAAAGCTCTGCACTTTCAGTAAGCGCAACTCTTCCGATATTCTGCATTTCAGGTGAAGGAGGAAGCTCCGTCATGGGTATATTCTGTTTTTCACAGAGAAGCTTTCTGATTTTATGATAGGTTTCGGTATAGTCACCCCATTCGGTAAGAGGCGCACAGTAGTCATAGCTTGTTGTTGTGGGAGCAAAGCCTTTGTTGTGGTTTGAACCTGCACCGAAGCCGAAATTTGTTCCGCCGTGGAACATATACATATTGAAGGAGACACCTTGCTTCAGAAACTCTTCAATCTCTTTGAGAGTACTGTCAGCTCCCCTTGTGTGATGCTTTTCGCCCCAATGGTCGAACCAGCCGCACCAGAATTCCATACACATTTTAGGAACCTTGCCGAAGGGTTCAAGAGCAGAAAAAGCAGATGACGCACGTGAACCGAAGTTAAGTGTGGGAAGCACACCCTCAATTGTACCGCCTGAAAGCATATTGCACCATGTTCCGTCAGAGGTAAAGGTGAGCACACTGACACCAAGCTCTTCATACATCTTTCTGAGAGCTTCAAGATACTTTTTATCGTTGCCGTAGCTTCCGTATTCATTTTCAATCTGCATAGCGATAATATTACCGCCGTTGGTGATATAGTGAGGCTCAATAAGGCTGAAAAGCTTTCTGAGATAATCCTTGACGTGAGAAAGATACATCTCATTGTTGCAGCGAAGCTCGATATTCTTATCCTTTAAAAGCCATGCGGGAAGTCCGCCGAATTCCCACTCAGCACAGATATAAGGTCCCGGTCTTACAATTACATAAAGACCTGCCTTTTTTGCCGTTTCAATAAATCGCACTATATCAAGCATTCCGCTGAAATCGAATTCACCCTTTTTCGGCTCGTGGAAATTCCAGCAGACATAGGTTTCAACCGTATTGAAGCCTGCAAGTTTAAGCTTTGTGAGTCTGTCTTCCCAATATTCGGGAAGGCTTCTGAAATAATGGATTGCACCTGAATAAATTTTAAAAGGTTCGCCGTTAAGACAAAATTCACCGTCTTTAATTGTGAATGTATCTGCCAATGGTTACTCCTCCTTAGATATAATAATACTTCTCCTATGCTGCACAAAACAGCATAGGAGATTCTTTTAATTAACCATAGATAGGTCCGTAAGTCTGACAAGCTCTGTAGTCTGCACTCTGGCTGTCTTCTGTGCCGAAAGCTGCCCATGAATGAGGACGGAAAATTCTTTCAGCAGGAACGTTGTGCATATTTACGGGAATACGGAGCATTGAAGCGAGAGTGATGAGGTCATCACCTACGTGGCCGTAAACAGTTACACCGTGGTTTGCACCCCAGTTAGCCATAACTGAGTAAACATCCTTGAATGCACCCTCACCTGTAAGGTTGGGAACGAACCAGGTTGTGGGCCATGTGCGGTCTGTTCTTACGTCAATTGTTGTATGTGCCTGATCGGGAAGGTCAGCTGTGTAGCCTTCTGCAATCTGCATAACAGGGCCGATGCCTTCGATAATATTAACACGAAGCATTGTAACAGGCATTTCAGATCTGCAACGGAAGTGGCTTGAGAATCGGCCGCCTCTGAAGTATTCATAGTTTGCTCTGCACCAGTCAGTAGCTTCAAGACAAGCCTTCATATCATCTTCAGTGATTTCCCAGAAGGGCTTCAT
>JAZRJR010000101.1:0-7542 GCA_045645885.1 Acutalibacteraceae bacterium
TTAATCATAATAATTTATGGGGTGTTATTATGTCAATAGGTTCTTACATAATTTTTTTCTTTCTTATTATGAGCGGTATTATCATTCTTTCAGCTTCACTTAAAAGCGACAGATTTTTCCGCTCTGTAGTTCTTTCTGCCGTTTCAGGCACAGGCTCGCTTTTCGCAGTTAATATCGCATCAGCCGTAACGGGTGTAAGCCTTTCTGTAAACCTTCTGACGCTTCTCATAAGCGGTATAGGCGGTGTGCCGGGCACAGTATTTCTTCTTCTGAGTGACGTTATACTCAATAAAGTATAGTCTTTTCAATACCTCGTGCAATTGCTTCGCCTAAAAGTTGCTGATTATAAGGCTGAATAAGCTTGTAGCACTCATCATTGTTTGTTACATAACCCGTTTCAATAAGAACAGATGGACACTCATCAAGTCTTGTAACGCTGAAGGGATAATAGGGTGCACCGTCTGAAATACTGTCATAGATATTCGCCTGACCGCTGTAGAGATTGCTCTTGAAAACAGAGAGCATTTCATTATAGATATTGCTTGCAAGCTTCTTTGAGAAGGGCTTGTAGTAATATGTAGCCGTACCTATCATCGAAGTGTTTGTTGAGCCGTTGGAGTGGATACTGATGAAATAATCAGGCTTAAGTGAACGGGCAATTGCTTTTCTGTCTTCAAGCTCAAGGGTTGTGTCGTTACCTCTTGTGGAGTAAACTGTTGCACCCTTCTGTTCAAGAGCCAGCTTTGTGTAATAAGCAACCGAGAGGTTGATGTCGCACTCCTCTACTGCTCCGCCGTAGCCTAAAGCACCGGGATCTTTGCCGCCGTGGCCGGGATCAAGAAGGATAACCGTTCCCGAAAGTGTCTGCGGTTTATTATGAATTGTCACAATCATATAGCCGTATTCATCATATTCGACGCTGCAGCCGTAATACTGACCGAGGGCACGCACAGGCATATAAAGGCTCAGCTTTTTGTCAGTTGAGGAATTATGCCATGTGGCATCGGAAACCACGTTACTACCCGACACATCAATGCTGCCGTTTGCCGATGTTGTATGATGGAAGGCAAGCTGAATCCAGCTTGCATTGAAGGTGTTTACATTGAATTTTGTGCCGTATTGTGAGTAGTAGCTCTGAGGAGTGAAGCTTATTGTGTACGGCACTTTCCAGGTTGTGCTGAGCTTTATTTTTAGCGTTCCGTTTTCAGAGGTTGAGGAAATAACACTTATTGTATTATCCCCCATCTCCTGTCTCGGAATGAGAGTGACATCGTCACGGACAACCTTTACACCGCTTGAAAGCTCATAGAAATAAACCTGCTCACCGTTTTCTTTGTTATAGGCTTCACTTTCCTGAATTATGTAGTCCATTGTACCTTTCACAAGTGAAGAGTAAGAAGGTGTGTAGGTATCATCGTTATAGATAAGCGGTCTTGTATCCGCATAATTGGCGGTTATAAGAGCCATTTCATTTCCTGTAAAAGGCGGATTATTACCGCCCGTACCTTGTGAGGGAGTTATAACCGACGGTGTCTGCATCTGACCAATGGTGGTGCTTGGCAGAATGAACTGCGGTGTTTCCTGCATTTCACCCGGAAGTGTGGGCACATAGTTTTCTATTTTCAGCGGTGCAGTTGTTTTTTCTTCGCTTGCTGCTCCCCCATTCTCTACGGGAGTTTTCACCTCTGCAACTTTTATCTGTGCACCCTTCATCTGCATACTTTTTCCGTTATAGCTGCCGATAACCGTAACCATACCGAGAGATGCAACCTCTTCACGGCTTGAGGGCATTTTTATTTTTGCACTGAAAGCGACATAGCCTGTTGCTGTTTTATCCACAGGCTTTGCCTTATACTCTTTTGTGCCGACCTTGACGGAAATGTCAGCTTTATAATAGCCCACAACAAGCACACTTGCTTTTTCCTTCGGATAAAGCACCATTTCATTTTCGGGAGTCACACTTTTAAGCAGTTCACCGTCAAAACTGACATCTACCTTATATGTGATTTCTTTTCCGCACTGGCTGAAGGTAAAGGTGTTTTCACCCTCTTCAAAGGTAAGACTCAGTCGTCTGCTTCCGTTTTCACCGAGACTTATCTTTTCTCCGTTTTTATAAAGCGGAAACAAATCCGAGCCGTAAACCTCAATTTCACCCATAAAGCTGTCTGTTTCCACAGTTTCACCGTCATAAGCAGTAATGCCGATTTCACGGAAGGAAATTGTGGGTGAAATGCCCTTTCTGATATATTTTTCAACCGCTGAAAGAGAATTGCCCTCATCGGCAAAAGCAGTTTTATATGATGAAAAAGCTCTGCCCGAAACTGCTTCAAGCTCACGCATTTCATATATAAGACGAAGAAGTGAATCGGGTGTGCTTTTTCCCTGTGCAATTTTATCAGAATCGTAGCCGAAAATTAAATCAACATGAGCAATGTCAGCTGCAGCATTCCACTTTTTAAGAAGTGTCATATCATAGCCTTCATCTACAGGGAAATAGATTCCGTGAGCGCTTCTTTTGTTGAATTTTGAAACATCGGTATATACACTGATTGAAGCGATAAGCTTAGCCTTTTTGTTGTGAAGCGCCATATTTGCTTTTGCTCTGAGAAGAAGTGAATTGAAGCTTTCTGTAGGAGTCTGTCCCTGATTCATAATAATACCGTTACAGATTTCGCTCATTTCACCAACGGTTTTATCATCAAATGAATTATCCATAACAAGAAAAACCTTAAGCTTTTCTTCTTTCAGATATTCAATAACTGCCTTTGTATCACCGTCAGATTCTTTTTTTGCAGAATAGTAATCACTCACAAGATAAACCGTATCAAAAAAGCTTCCTTTGATTTTCTTTACGGCCTTCTGAAATTCCTTATTTTCTGTGTCAAAGGGAACATCTTTATTCTCTGTAAGGAAAATTATGTTATCAGCATCAGGCGCTTTTTCTTTTTTCTGTGTTTTGATATATTCGTCAACACCGACAGCTATATCTGTTCCATCAAAAACATCCTGAGTTCTGTTTTTATTGGTAATGTGTAACACCGACAGCCCTGCGACTATACTCAGCACAACAATGACGGATATTACGGCAAACTTGACTTTTTTCATATTCTTCTTCTTTCTTCATTTTATAGGCTTATTATTATAACACGAAGAACATACTTTTTTCCATATCAAAAGAAATTATTATTTAAAAATTTATATTTTCAAGAAATAAAGCGCTGAAATAAACCACACCAAAGACGCCTTTTTCTTCAGAAAGAGCCTTCTGCCTTTCGATAACAGTATCATCACTCACCCATTCATTTCTGCCATTACCTGCAAAATCATCAGTCTCACCCACCTTATAAAGTGCAAGACCGACGCAGAGCTTTACATTCGAGCCGTCACATAAACCCAACCACTCATCAAGCACCTTACTGAAGGGCTTCGTTTCATTCTGAAATCCGTAATAAAGCTGAGGGATTATCATATCGCAGAAGCCTCCCTTACACCACAAGGCTACATCGGCATAAATTCCGTTATAATTTTTATCGATATCGCCTGAGGGACTTACTGAAAATATTTTTTCTCTGCCGTAAGATTTCACCGTACTGTAAGAGAGAGAAAGCAGATTATTTATATTTTCTCTTCGGAAATCTGACAGAGAAAGCTTTCCTCCGTTTTCTTTGTAGGCTTCATAATCAATTCTGTCAAAATTTCCTGATGAGGGCGGATAGAAATAGTCATCAAAGTGGATTCCGTCAACATCATAAGAAGAAAGAATTTCCCTTATGCCGTCAACAATAAGCTTCTGAACCTTATCTGAGGCTGGATTGAGATATAAGCCTCCCGACACTCTGCAGACTGTGTTTTCATCTTCTTCATACCATTTTCTGATTATCCCCTCAGCAAGGCTGTTTTCTCTGAAGGTTGACATAACTCTGTAGGGATTTATCCATGCGTGGATTTTAAGGCTTCTTTTTTTACATTCACTTATGCAAATCTGCAGAATATCAAAATCAGCTTTCCTTCCTCTTTTGCCTGAGGCGTATTCACTTGTTTCAAAAAGCTCGGAGTTATAGAGTGCATCGGAAAAAGCTCTCACATGAACAAACACATCTGTAATGCCTTTTTCTTTGAATGAAAGGAATAAATCCGAAATATATTCTCTGTAGCTTTCTTCAGTGTAAGACTTTCCCTTTACGGAAAGCTCTGCATAAGTCAGCCACACGCCCGCAAATTTTTCACTTTCAGAAGCTGTATTATTCTCTTCCGTCAGCTGAGTCTGAGGCATTGAGCAGGCAGAAAAGCAGAATAAAACGCTCAGACACAAAAGAATTATTCTCTTCATTAAGAAACCACCCTTGACATTAAGACTAAAACAAATTACAATATATGTATCATCCTGAAAGGAGCTTTACAGACTATGGCTGTTTCAACAATAAATAAAGGCTATACCAAAGATATGGGCAACACCGAGGGCATTATCTGTCCGAATTGCAAAAAGCCCGTAAGCATGCGACTTTTCACAACTACAGATACTTCTGTGGTTACTAAAATCACAAAAAAAGACGGAGATGTACATATCGCCGTCTGTCCTTTATGCGCCTGTGTATTTTCACTTTCAAAGAATTATATGAAGGAAAGAAGCAACGGTACAACCGTATTTATTACGGAAAGTGACCTCACTGTGCTGGTGAACGGAAAATGAACACTCTTTCACCGCTGACATCAGTTCTTGTAACCTATCTTGCTTTCATCTCACTTGTAACCATCATAGCAACCTGCCTTGATAAATTCTTTGCATCAAGGTATATGTTCAGAATTTCTGAAAAGACACTTATAATTCTTGCCCTTCTGGGCGGTGCCTTGGCTGAATATACAACAATGCGGTTTATCCGTCACAAAACCCTGCACCGCAAGTTTATGTCAGGTCTTCCTCTGATTATCACTTTTCAGATTGCTCTTTCAATTCTTTGTCTGTTTCTTTCAAAGCAAGGCATCATCTGAATCACATTGCAGGAATAATAAGCATTTTTTCTTCAGTTATTTCTTCACCGCAGCCGTTTTCTTCTTTGAGGAGAACTACTGTGGTGTTATATTTTTTAGCAATATCCCACAGCTTTTCACCCTTCTGAGGATAATAAATAACAAGGGCAGAATTATCTCTTATGCTATCTTTAGTATCATCGATTTCAATATTTTTAACTACCCTCTCCTCTGTCTGCTGACAGATTTCGCCCTGAAAGAATATATCTGCCGAAACCTCAAAGGAATCCTTACTTGTAGTAAGCCACGAAATATCCTTAAGAGCAGAGCACACCTCACCAGAAAGCTTTACATTTTTCACCGTAAGATTGGGTTCATATTCAAACTCAAAGCTTTTTTCAGCGCAGGCAGGCACACCCTTTCCGTCCAGATACAGAACAGTTAAAAGTGCCGAAAAGCTGACAACCGCTCTGTTTTCATTGAAGGTAATTTTCGAATCAATATCCTCCGCCTTGATATTGCAGATTTCTTTTATACCCTTCTGAAGCTCATAGCTTTTTCTGACGGTTCTCGTTTCGTTTATCTCAGCAACAGGCACACAGAAATCAACGGTTTCATTCTCGGTTTTCAGCTCGTGCTCTGTGCTGTAGGAATCAAGCACACAGGAAAACTCCTTGGTTTCACTGCATTTTGCAAGAGCGCTGACCTTTGCCGCAATTTCAAGAAGTCGGTTTTTTCCCGTAGAATCAGCTTTTGACGCAACCATAAGCCGCATTACGGAAAGCCTCAGCATACAGCTGCTTTTATCGTCAGCACCTGCAAGGTCAACAATCTGACTTATAGGCATAGTGTGACGAAGCTTCTGAAGCTTGTTTTCTTCTTTGTCAGAGCTGTAAACAACATCACACACAAGCTCTCCTTTTATAAGCATTTTTCCTGTTACTGTTTTCTTGCTGTCTACCATTGCAAAAGCATTGGCAAAAAGAATTTTGCTTATATCAGGCTTACCGTTTTCGAGGGAAACCGTTTCAGAAAGGTCAAAGCTTTTTTCTGCCTGACAGATAATATTTCTTGACTTGAATGCCGATTTTTTCAGCTGAATATGATTTTCCTTACACTCAGAAAGAAATTCTTTTTTCTTTTCCTGCAGCACATTGAAACTTACGGTCACACTTCCGTTCACATAGACTCTGCGCTGACTCATAGCTCTGCAGTTGACATAATCAGTCTTGCAGAAGGCAGTTACGGTTGCGTTCTGCAGATTCCCGTTTATTTCCGTACTAACATCAAGGTCAGCCTTTGTTTCATAGCAATCGGTTTTGTCGTCATCGTTCACGTAAATAAGGCGTATTGTAACACCGCCCGTAGCCGAAAGCTTTTCACCCTTCAGAGAAACATTGCTGATTCCGGGCTCAACGCAGCATTTAAGAATACGTTTGATATCTGTACAGTAATCAGGCAGATTAAGTCCCATATCAATATTCTGCCTTACAGAGGGGCAAAATGCGGTATCGCTCTGCGTAATGCTGTTTTTAATAATTTCAAGTGGCATAATATACATCTCCTGTTTGCAAAAAATCATTACACTGAATGTATATTACACACAAAGCAAAAATAGAATAATAACGAAAAAACAAATCAAAACACTTGACAAGCAGAGAAAATCAAAGTATAATGTTCCTCAGTCGCAAGACACGCCGGCGTGGCGAAATCGGCAGACGCAAGGGACTTAAAATCCCTCGGTGGCAACACCGTACCGGTTCAAGTCCGGTCGCCGGCACCACGATAAAGCGGACAGGCAAAAATGCTTGTCCGCTTTATTTTTTTGTCCCAATATCGCTGTTTTAGTCATATTTATACAATTAATGCAATATTTTTCGCGATTATGTTTAATACCAAAATTCTATCACTAAACGAATAATTGGTCAACATTTTTGCCCCGACTTTTAAAAAGTCAGGGGCATTTCATGTATTACGTCATTCAACCAATCTGCCGTCAGTTGTCACCGTAACAACTCTCCACGGAATAAACTTACCGCTTGCCATAAGCGCTCTTTTGACAGCGTTTTCAATGCCGCCGCAACAGGGCACCTCCATACGGACAACGGTGACACTCTTGATGTCGTTATTCTTGATAATGGCTGTCAGCTTTTCGGTGTAATCTCCCTCGTCAAGCTTGGGACAACCGATAAGCGTTATGCGACCCCGAATAAACTCATTGTGGAAGTTTCCGTAAGCATAAGCGGTACAGTCTGCCGCAACAAGAAGATTCGCTCCGTCAAAGTAGGGGGCATTCACGGGTACAAGCTTAATCTGTACAGGCCACTGTCTGAGCTGACTGCTTACGGGTACAGAAGCAGTACCGCAGTCGCAACTGTCACGGTTAATCGCCTTTGACTGTGTGCCGGGACAACCGCAGGGCAGAGGTGCAGACGATTTCTGTTCCTTTGCCTTGAGTACAGCCGCCTCGTCGTAGGCAGGTGCTTCTCTTTCCTCAAAGGTGATTGCGTTTGTGGGGCAAGCAGGCAGACAGTCACCGAGACCGTCACAGTAATCCTCACGGGTAAGCTTTGC
>JAZRJR010000102.1:0-16263 GCA_045645885.1 Acutalibacteraceae bacterium
ACAATACCACCTTAGGAAGACTAAGGTGGTAAAATACTTTGAATGCCTTAATAGCTCAGTCGGTAGAGCACGCGGCTGTTAACCGCGGTGTCACAGGTTTGTGTCCTGTTTGAGGCGCGAAAAAGAAACGATCACCAAAGGGTGGTCGTTTTCTTTTTGTTTCCATAGATACGCCCGAACCTGTTCCACCGTGTTTCCACATACGCACGGCTGTTAACTGGTTCATCGTGCCCCGCGTCCTGCGGACGATGAAGGGGTGCGATGAACAGGAAAAAACAAGGAGTATCACGAAGCGCTCCAAGCGAGTGAGACGACTATGTTTTTGACCGTGGGTGTCACAGGTTCGAGTCCTGTTTGAGGCGCCAAAAGGAAAAAGTCATCCGAAAGGGTGACTTTTTTCTTTTGAATCCACAGATTGCCCTCTCACCTGCGTCACTGTGTTTCGGCAGACGCACACTAAACCAAAAATTAAAAAAATTCAAAAAACTATTGACAAATAAAAAACACAGGTCTATAATGCAAAACATAAACAGCGATCCAATAGGTAGCCGTTTAGTAAATGCGTTGAGCAGAAACCAGTAGGTTGGAAAGAATCTGGAGAGAGTTGCCGGTCGGTGCGAGGCAAAGAGGGAGTCCTTCTCGAATTCATTCTGTTAGCAGTGCACTGAATAAGAGAAATCTTTAGTAGGATGCAACGGGAGTTCCCGTCACAGAACTAGGGTATGTTAGTACCTGACAAGGCTGTCACCGTGAGATGACAGCGAACTGAGGTGGTACCACGGGATAGTAATTTTCTCGTCCTCTGTATTCTTCATCGGATGCAGAGGGCGTTTTTGTTTACCCTTTACATTCCGAAATAAAAAACAGCCCTGCTAACACAGGGCAGAAACAGAAAGGGTGTTCAAAAATGACACAAAACTACTATCAGAAAAAAATCGAAACAATGAACCGTGAAGAGATGAAGGCTCTTCAATCCGAAAAACTTGTAAAACAAGTAAAGCATGTCTATGAAAATGTGCCTTATTACAAAAAGCTCATGGATGAAAAGGGTGTTACACCTGAAGATATCAAGAGCATTGATGACCTTCATAAGCTTCCCTTTCTTACAAAAGCTGACCTTCGTGATGCTTATCCTTACGGTCTTCTTGCAAAGCCTCTTGATGACTGTGTGCGAATTCAGTCCACTTCAGGCACAACAGGTCGCCGTGTAGTTGCTTTCTACACTCAGCACGATATCGACCTTTGGGAAGACTGTTGCGCCCGTGCCATTACAGCGGCAGGCGGCACAAAAAAAGATGTTTGTCAGGTTGCTTACGGTTACGGACTTTTCACAGGCGGCCCCGGTCTTAACGGCGGTTCACATAAGGTCGGATGTCTCACACTTCCGATGTCATCAGGCAATACTGAAAGACAGATTCAGTTCATGATGGATCTCAGTGCAAGCATTATCTGCTGCACACCCTCATATGCGGCATATATCGGCGAAACTCTTAAGGAGCAGGGCTACAAGCCTGAGGATATTCCTCTTAAAGCCGGTATTTTCGGCGCAGAGCCCTGGACCGAGGAAATGCGCAGAGGTATTGAAGCTACTCTCGGTATCAAGGCTTATGACATTTACGGACTTACTGAAACAACAGGACCGGGCGTGGCTTTCGAATGCTCAGAGCAGACAGGTATGCACATCAATGAAGACCACTTCTATGCTGAAATTATTGATCCTGAAACAGGTGAAGTTCTTCCAGAGGGAAGCAAGGGTGAGCTTGTTTTCACCTCACTCGACAAAGAAGCATTCCCGCTTCTCCGCTACCGTACCCGTGACATCTGTGTTCTTTCCCGTAAAAAATGCTCCTGCGGACGAACACTTATCAAGATGGCAAAGCCTATGGGCAGAACAGATGACATGCTCATTATCCGTGGCGTAAACGTATTCCCAAGCCAGATTGAAACTGTGCTTCTCAATGAAGGATATGAACCCAACTATCAGATAGTTGTTGACAGAAAGAACAATACCGATACCTTCGAGGTAAATGTCGAAATGACAGCTGAAAAATTCACCGATAAGGTAAGTGAGGTGCTTTCAATGGAAAAATCACTTGCTAATGCAATGAAGGCTATGCTCGGTATCAATCCTGCAGTTCATCTTGTAGCTCCAAAGGCTATTGCAAGAAGTGAAGGCAAAGCAGTACGAGTTATTGATAAGAGAAAGTTAGTATAAAATTAATATAAAAGGAGATAAAATTATGGCTATCAAGCAGTTAACAGTATTTGTAGAAAACAAACAAGGCGCATTGGTTGCTATAACCGATACACTTTCAAAAAACGACATAAATCTCAGAGCTCTTTCTATTGCAGAAACTCAGGATTTCGGTATGCTTCGTCTTATAGTAAATGACACCGAAACCGCTGAAAAGGTTCTCAAAGAAGAAGGTTATCTTATAAAAGTAAACGATGTTGTCGGTGTGAAAATCGGAGACACTCCCGGCAAACTTTCAGCGGCACTGAGAGTTCTCGATGAAAAGAAAATAAATATGGATTATCTTTACGCTTTTATGGCTCGTACCGAAAAGCACGCTTATGTTGTAATCAGAGTTGAGGATAATGACGCAGCTGAAAAAGCTCTTGAAGATGCAGGCTTCCATATGATTACCGAAGAAGATGTGTGCAAGCTATAATTGACGGAAAGTATTTTCAGAATTGTTATATGAAAATAAAGGTTTAAAACACTTGATTACAAAGTGTTGCAGAATTTAAAAATATCGCACAATGTTAAAATATTGTGCGATATTTGTTAATTATTAGTTGATAATTCCTTTAGTTCTTTATTGTAGTATTGTTGTTAAGGAATATGGAGGTGATTCTATGAAGAAAACAGTTTTTCTCACAGGAAGCTCAGGAAATATGGGTTTTGCAGGCTTTAAAGAGCTTTATAAAAGAAAGAATATGTATGATATTGTGCTCCTGAATCTTGATACAAAGGATGCACGCAAAAAGTTTGCACCCTATGAGGATGACCCTTCGGTAAAGCTTTATTGGGGCGACCTCACAAATTATGAAGATGTTTTAGCTTGTGTGGAGGGCGCAGATTACGTTCTTCATGTCGGCGGTATGGTTTCTCCGGCGGCTGACTATTATCCTAAGAAAACACTTTTCGTAAATGTCACCGCTATGGAAAATATTGTAAAGGCTGTTAAAGCTCAACCTGACCCTGATAATATCAAGGTTGTTTACATAGGAACTGTTGCACAGACAGGTGACAGAAACTATCCGACACATTGGGGCAGAACAGGTGACCCGATACAGATAAGTGTTTATGACCATTATGCAATAAGCAAAACAATTGCAGAGCAGGTTCTTGCAGAGTCAGGTCTTCGCTATTGGGTTTCTCTAAGACAGACAGGTATTCTTTATCCTGATATTCTCAGTAATATGGATCCCATTATGTTCCACGTGCCGATTAACGGTGTTCTTGAATGGGTAACTCTTGAGGACAGCGGAAGGCTTTGCGCAAAGGTGTGCAACGAAAGAGTTCCTGAGGAATTCTGGCGAAGATTCTACAATATCAGCTCAGGTCCTGATTACAGACTTACCAATTATGAATTCGAAGAGCTTCTGCTTCACAGTCTCGGTATGGTGGGTAAGGATATTCCGAAAAAGCTTTTCAAACCCAACTGGTTTATTTTGCAGAATTTTCACGGCCAGTGGTATACGGACGCTGACGAATTAGAGAAATATCTCAGATTCAGATATAATGTTCCTCTTAAGGATTACTTCAGAAAGCTTTCTTCAAAGGTGCCCGTCTTATATAAGTTTTCTGCAGTAGCACCCTACGAAATACTTAAAAAGACCCTTATGAATGATATTGCGAAAACCCCGCTTTACGGAACAAGAGCCTGGATTGACAATGGTATCAAAGACAGAATTACCGCTTACTACGGATCCTATGAAAAATATGATTCGATCGGAACATGGGATGACTTTGAGGTTGTTATTCCTGACAAAAATGAGATGAGTTATCTTGACCACGGTTATGATGAATCAAAAGATTTTCATTCACTGAAAATAAGTGACATGAAAAAGGCTGCTGAATTCAGAGGCGGCAAGTGTCTTTCAAAAAGAATGGGTGCAGATATGTACACGCCCATCAAGTGGAAGTGTGCCTGCGGTCACGAATTTCAGATGAGTCCGAATCTTGTTCTCAAGGGCGGACACTGGTGTCCTGAATGTCTGCCTATGCCATGGAAATATGATCAGATTGCAAAGGTCAATCCTTTCTTCGCTCAGGTGTGGTATTCTCACCATTCACCCGATGAGGATAATGTGTACGATGACAGTATTTACTTCGGTTTTGAACGTTAAAAGCTAAAAATTTCAGCCGCTGAACAGCCTTAGGAATGTCGGCGGTTGTATTTTTTTTGTTGAATTTCTTTGTTATAACTTACAAAAAAATCTTGACTAATTCGTGCAAAAGTGCTAATATCATAACCGCGAAGAAAATTAAAAATTTTTACATAGGAAGGGATAATAATGAAAAGTTCTTATCTTAAACCAAAGCTTTTTTCAGTTATCAGAAATTATAAAAAAGAACAGCTTGTAAAAGATATTACAGCGGGTATAATCGTTGCAATTATCGCTCTGCCGCTGTCAATTGCTCTTGCACTTGCATCAGGTGTTGAACCTGCCTGCGGTGTTTATACTGCAATTTTTGCAGGCTTTGTGGTGTCTTTTTTAGGCGGCAGCCGTGTGCAGATTGCAGGCCCCACAGCAGCCTTTGCTACAGTTGTTGCAGGCATTGTTGCAACGCAGGGAATGGACGGTCTTGTTATTGCAACCATTCTTGCAGGTATCTTTCTTATATTAATGGGTGTGTTCAAGTTAGGTTCACTTATCAAATTCATTCCATACACAATCACAACAGGCTTTACTGCAGGTATTGCGGTTACAATTCTTATCGGACAGATAAAGGATTTCCTCGGCCTTCAGTATGCGGCAGGTGTTAAGCCTATTGAAGCAATCGAAAAAATTGAGGCAAATATTGAAGCTATAGGTACATTCAGCTGGCAGGCTCTTCTTGTGGGTGTAATATCACTTGCAATTCTTATTGTTTATCCTAAGTTTGAAAAGAAAGTTCCGCCCTCACTTATTGCAGTTATTGTGGGTGCCTTAATGGTTAAATTTATTCCCGGTCTTGACAGCGGTGTGTTCACAATCGGTGAGCTTTACACAATTCCCTCAGGCTTCCCCAAGTTTGCACTCACAGGTATGGATTTCAGCTTTGAAAAGGTATCAGCAGTTTTACCTGATGCTTTCACAATTGCAATTCTTGCAGCTATCGAGTCACTGCTTTCCTGTGTGGTTGCAGACACAATGGTAAATTCCCGTCACAATTCAAATGCTGAGCTTGTAGCTCAGGGTATGGGTAACATTGCTTCTGTACTTTTCGGCGGTATTCCTGCTACAGGTGCTATTGCAAGAACTGCAGCCAACGCTAAAAACGGCGGCAGAACACCTATTGCAGGTATGGTACACGCTGTTGTGCTTCTTCTTGTTCTTCTTTTCCTTATGCCTCTTGCAGGACTTATTCCTATGCCTACAATTGCGGCAATTCTCTTTATGGTTGCCTTCAATATGAGTGAATATAAGAAGTTTATTGCAACAATCAAAACTGCACCCAAGAGTGATACAGTTGTTATGGTTATCACATTTGGTCTTACAATAGTGTTCGACCTTGTTATTGCAATTGAAGTTGGTATGCTTCTTGCTGCAATGCTCTTTATGAAGAGAATGAGTGAAGAAACAACAGTAAAGGGTTGGTCTTATGTTGAAAGTGAAAACGATAAAGACAGTCTTGAACTCAGAACTGTTCCTCAGCATGTACGTGTTTATGAAGTGAGCGGACCTCTTTTCTTCGGTGTTGCAGATAAGATTCTCGATGTTACCTTCAAGGAATATACGAGCTGTCTTGTTCTCAGAATGAGAGGCGTTCCTGCAATTGATGCAACGGCAATGAACTCACTTCAGCAGCTTTATAAAAAGTGCGAGAGTCAGGGGATCACCCTTATCCTTTCACACGTAAATGATCAGCCTCTTCAGGCTATGAAAAAATCAGGCTTTTATAAAAAGGTGGGCGCAGAGAATTTCTGTGCACACATTGACGAAGCACTGAGACGTGCAGAAAAAATCGGATAAAAATGCCGATACCAAATAAGGTAGAATCTATAAACTAATCGCACAACAATGTGTTGAAAACCACCGATATGCATCAGCATTATCGGTGGTTTTTTATAAAGGCATCTGACTTTATCACTGTCTTCACCTGATTATATCAGAAGTCTGAATTTCCACAGTACACAAAGTGTATTTCCTCGTTGAAAATCTGCGGCAGGTGTGTTATAATGCTTTCTGACAAGATTACATATTGCTGCTTAGAAACAAGTGAGCGGATGTATAAAAGAAAGGAATGTTAAAATGACTAAAGTACTTCCGAAAAGAAAAATGTACCGTTATTGCCTTGCTGATATTGCAAAAGGTCTTTTTACCGGTATGATAAGTAACTATCTTCTTTACTTCTTCCAACCAACAACAAAAAGCGGTCTTCCGCAGCTTCTTCCCGATAATAAGCTTTTAGGCTACATTACAATTATGGCGCTGATTACCGCAATCGGTAAGGTTGTTGACGCTGTAACAGACCCCATTGTTGCATCACTTTCTGACAAATGCACACATAAAGCAGGACGCAGAATGCCCTTCCTTCGTTATTCGGCAATTCCCTATGCTTTGTCAGTTCTTCTCATTTTCTATGCTCCTTTTAAAGCGGGGAGTGCAGCAAATGCAATCTGGGTAGGCTTCTTCCTTATCACTTATTACACAGCATATACATTTTTCTTTATTCCGAGAAATGCCCTTGTTCCTGAAATTATTCCCGACACAAAGGTAAGAGTAGGCTATTACGGAATCAGTACAGCTTTCTTCATGGGCTCAAGCTCATTTATGTATGCTGCAACTCTCTTTGTTGATATTCTCAAAAAAGCAGGTCTTACTCCTCTCTGGGCGTGGAGATCTGTGTTTACGGTTTTTGCAACCATAGGTATTATCTGTCTTCTTCTCAGTGCTTATGCCTTTAATGAAAAAGATTATGTCGAAGAGAACACAAAGCCGAAGGAATCAATTCTTAAATCCTTTGCTCTTGTTTTCAGAAACAAGGAATTTGTTATATTTACTGCAGGTGACCTTTTCAGCGGCGTTTCAATGGCATTTTTCCAGACAGCAATGCTTTATTACATCACAATGCTTCTTAATGTACCTGAGTCACAGTCATTCCTCGTAATGCTCACAGCTATTGTGGTTGCAATCTGTCTTTTCCCGCTTATTATCAGAATAAGCCGCAAGTTCAACAAGAAGATGCCGCTTGTTCTCGCAAGTATCATTTTCACAATTGTTTTCGGCATTATCTATTTCGGTGACAAGCTTGCTGCTCTTGCTCCCGGCAATGAGCTTTATGTCGGTCTTGCAGTAGGCGTTATTGTAGCCTTTCCTTTTGCGGCAATCAACATTCTTCCTCAGTCGATTATTTCAGACATTATTCAGCGTGACAGTATCGAAAACGGTGTTAACCGTGAGGGTATCTTCTCCGCAGTAAAAACCTTTATAGAAAAGGTTGCTTCTGCAATTGCAATGATGGGCGTTTCAAGTATTCTTGCAATCGGTGCTGCTTCAGGTGAATCAGTAAGTCTTCTCGGTGTAAAGCTTACGGGTGTTTTTGCCGGCGGCTTCAGCCTTCTTTCTCTTATTTTCTTTATGTTCTACAATGATAAGAAGGTTGTTACTTCAATTGAAAAAGGAAGAAAATAAAAAAATATTATAGGCCGTAATCATTGACTTATGAGCCTGTAAGTGGTAAAGTTAATATATCAGTTGGATGCATTGAATTTTTCATATTTTAATGCATCCTTTCTTATTGAAGAGGTGAAAATATGTTAAAAATCAAAAACAATATTGCAACAGATGTAAACGAAAAAATCACACGTAAGGAATATATTGCCTACGGTACAAGCACAGCCGTTTCAAGGGTTTACGGTGCGATGTCAGGCTTTTTCGGTGCTCTTGTTGCTTCAACTTATCTCGGACTGAGTGAAAAGGCATTTGCAATTTACAGCACTTGCATATTCATTCTCGGCTTCTGGGATATTGCAAATGATATTATTGTATCAACATTTCTCGATGTAAGCCGTAAAACCTTCGGCTCATGGGGACGCTTCAAGCCGTGGCTTATGATGATGCTTGTTCCATTTAACCTTGTGCTGATTCTTCAGACGCTGCCTGTTAAGGAATTCTTCCCTCAGGCAGGCGACACCTTCAAGGTTATATATCTTGTGAGCCTTTATTTCCTCAATGACGCATTCAGCACATTTTATAATGCTGCCCTTACGGCTCTCAATGCAAGAAGAACAACAAACAATATGGAACGAGGAATTATTGCCGCTATGGACAGTATTCTCGGTTCAGCCATCGGCTCAACAGGTACATATATAGCAGCGTTTCTTCCCATGCTTCTTCCCGGACTTTCTGAAGCTGAACGTTATTTCTACAGCTACAGCTTTGTAGTTGTGGCTTCAATTCCTCTTGCTTTATGGAACATTGTTGTTACAAAAGAGAGAATTACAGAATCTCCTATTGTGGAAATGCCCAAGCTTAAGGATGTTTATAAAAAAATTCTCAAAAACAAGCCCCTTATGCTTTATATGATTTCTGAAATTCTCGGCGTCGGCTTCGGTATCGGTTACAGTCTTATGACCTATGCTTTTATTGCCTGCTTCAAAACAGAAACCTTCCATATAACTCTGTTTGAAGGTACTGCTCTTGAGTTTACATACAATTATACTGACGGTAACTATGCAGCACTTCTTTCTGTTGCTTCACTTGCGTCATTTGTCACAACGGGCATTTCACTTTTCCTTGCACCGATTATCCGTAAATGGGTTGACGATAAGCTTCTTTATATCGGCATGAGACTGGGTACCTTTGTCTGCTATATGGCAATGTTCTTTTCAATTTATCCCTATGAGGAAAAAGAGCCTGAGCATATATTTATAATGGTAGTTCTCTGGTATGCTCTTCACGGTCTTACAACAGGATTTTATAACACCATTCCGGGACTTATCCAGATGGCTGTTTACGATTACGGTGAATACAAATTCGGTGAAAGAAATGAAGCTACTGTAAGCGTTCTGAAGGGAACCCTTCTGAGAATTATTCAGAACTGCACCACATATTTTACAAATCTTTTCCTAATTTACGTAGGATATACAAAATTTGCAGACACTCCTGAGCTTATGCCCATAGAGGCAAAAAAGAGCCTTCTTTATCTGTTTGCAATTCTGCCTTCCGTTTTCTCACTGTTTTCAATTATCCCCATGTTCTTCTATAAGCTTTCAGGCAAGGAGCATAAGAAAATCACAAAGGAGCTTGAAGAAAAGAGACAGCAGAGCCTTGATGAAATCAATATTCTTCACGGTGAAGCAGCTGCCGCGCCTGCGGAAAATGAAGAAACAAAAACTGCGGGTTGATTTTTATATAACAGTATGATATAATAAATGAAAGAGAGTGACAGCTTAGGCTGTCACTTTTACTGTGAAAAATTAAAGAAAGAGAGCTAAAAAAATGAAAAAATCAAATGCACTTGCACTTTTGCCGATCGGCGTTTTTGTTGTGTTCTATCTCTCATTAGGTATTGTTTTTGAATATGCTATGAAAATTCCAATGGGCTTTTATAATGTGCCTGTTGTGGTAGCTTTTCTTGTAGCTTTGTTTGTTGCTGTTCTGCAGACAAAAGGCGAAAAGCTTGAACGCAAGTTTGAAATTATGGGGCAGGGTGTAGGCGACAAGAATATTGTAACTATGCTTATCATCTTTATGCTTGCAGGTATTTTCGTAGGTGTTGTAGGAAGAAGCTCTGCTGAAAGCGTTGCTTATTTTATGCTTTCAATCACACCTCCCAGATTTGCAGTGGTTGTTCTTTTCGTTATCAGCTGCTTTATTTCGACTGCTATGGGTACATCTGTGGGCACAATTACACTTATCACACCAATTGCGGTTGCACTTTCAGAGGGTTCAGGCTTCTCGCTTCCTCTTTGTGTCGGCACTGTAGTAGGCGGCGCTATGTTCGGTGACAATCTTTCATTTATTTCCGACACCACAATTGCTGCCTGTAACGGTCAGGGCTGCAATATGAAAGACAAGTTCCGCACTAACCTTGCAATTGTAGTTCCTGCTGCAATTGTCACACTTGTTCTTATTACGGTTCTTTCAATGGGTGCAGACATAAATGAGGGCATTACCAAGGAATATGATATGATTCAGATAATTCCCTATGTGCTTGTACTTATCAGCGGTATTGTCGGCGTGAACGTTTTCCTTACTCTTATAATCGGTATTGTATCGGGCAGCATTATTATGCTTCTCACCGGTGCGGTTGACTTCCCGAATCTTATGGCAGGTATGGGTGCAGGCGCAAGCGGTATGTTTGAAACATCAATGGTTGCAATTCTTGTTGCGGCACTTTGCGCACTGATCAGACACAACGGCGGTTTTGAGGCACTTCTTTCAGGTATCAGAAAAATCTTCAAGGGCAAGAAAGGCGGTCAGCTCGGTATCGGTCTTCTTGTAGGACTTATGGATATTGCCACAGCAAACAACACAGTAGCAATTGTAATGGCAAACCCCATCGCAAGTGAAATGGCAAAGGATTTCGGCATCAGAAACAGAAAAACCGCTTCAATTCTCGACACATTCTCATGTATATTCCAGGGTGTTCTTCCTTACGGTGCACAGATTCTCGTTGCAGTTTCAACCGTAACAACACTCGGTTACACAATTTCAGCATTTGATATTATAAAGAATCTCTTCTATCCCTTAATGCTTCTTCTCAGCTCACTGCTGTTTATCTTCGTGATTCCTGAGAAGAAGGAGAAATGAACTTCATACCGTAAGTGATGAAATTGCCTCGCCTGAAAGGAGAGGTGTCACGAAGTGACGGAGAGGTATTTACAGTCGGCAAAAGCCGGCTGTTTTTTTGTCGAAAACGAAATATTAACGATAAATAAACTTTTGACAAAACATAAACAGCAGACAATTTGTGAACGATAAATAAACTTGCACAAAGGGTTTTGTAACAATGCACAAAAAAGTATTAACATTTATTGTATTTCAAATTATGACTTGAAAATAAACTAATTTTATGATAAAGTTAACATACGAATAATATGTTGGCGTAGTGCCCCAAAAACGGGTGCAAAAGCTACGAATCCGATAGGTTGAAGAGGAGTGATAACTAATGGTAACAAAGACCTCAATTAAAGTTGAGGCAAAAATGCGAAGCCGTAGTTTCATGGGCGGCGGAGCAAATAAAAAATATTCTATAATGGAGGAAAAAACATGAAAACTACAAAAAAAGCCTTAAGTGTGCTTCTTGCCGTGATTATGATCATGTCAAGTATGAGTGTTTGCTTTGGTATTGAAGTTTTTGCAAAGCCGGCAAGTGACACCACTTATGATCAGGAAGCTCTTGAATATCTTGCAACTGCTCTTAATAGTGATGTTATCAAGACGGTTTCTAAAAACGTAAACCTCGGTAATGGCGGTTCATCTGGTAATTCGGGCAATAAAAATAAAATTACTTATACTACCAATATTGAGCTTGCCACTTATGAAGAGTATTGTGAAGTGAGAGATACTCTTATTTATCTCGATATTGCTATTCGAGGCACTACTGAGTGGAAAAAAACAACAAACACAGATGACTACTCAGCGCGTGCTTGTACAAGCGGTAATTTTATTAAGACGGAACTTATAAATTCTATCGGTTCTGTTTCATCTGAGGGTCAGGAATTCCTTGATTTCTTGCTCAATGATTCAAAAGCTAGAGCCCACAGTGACCCCCAAGCGTCCTCAACACATAAAACCCCTGAGTCACATACAACAACAGTAAATGTGTACACAACTGATATTAAGGGTTATCTTAAAGAAGTGGGTGAGTATACAAATGTTCCTTCAACTATAGAACTCGGTTATACTCATTTCATTAAAATGGCTCGCGGTTATTATAAGGGAGGTATTGCAAACAAGCAATCTATGTATCATAACTACATCAAGGGTTCTGAGAATACTGCTGCTCCTAAACAAGATGCTTCGAAGAATAATACAACCATCAAAACAACTGTAACAAATTATGCAAATACAGTTGACAACACAATTGCTACTTATACATTTGATAAGATGGCAACAATGTCAGTTGAAGCTATTGATGGTATTATTGCAGGCCTTAAGCAGGCAAGAACTGACATCAAGGCTATTGTAAACAGAGACAGTCTTGATAACTATTCAACTCTCTTCCCTGGTTATGATGCAAAAATTTCAGGATTTGAAGTAACTGCAGCGGATGCTAAGGCTATTGCTCTTTATTCAGGTCTTGCAAATGATATTGCTGCTTATCAGGCTGCTAACCCCAACTACGGTGTGTTCAACTGGGGCGGTTTTGATGAAGCAACAATCAAGGCTGATTATAAGACCTTCACAGAAACTTATGTAAGCCTTCTTAACAACGCAACTGTTTACAACTACTTTGTAAAACAGAAGGTGTTCAGCGGCGACTATATAAATAACTTCAGAGACAATACAATCGCTTATGACCTTGAGGATCTCAAGGAAGAAAAGCTTATGCCTCTCTATGATAAGTACGCTCTCTCCTTCCCCATGGAAGGCGGCAATGAGCTTTCTCTTGCTGAGAAGCAGAGCGCTTATTCAGAGCTTTCAGGTTATATCAACAATGTGCGCAGCTACACAACTCAGGTGCAGAATGCAATCTTCCCTGAATCACTCAATCAGTATCTTGACCTTCAGGAAAAGCTTGAATGTCAGGTAGCAGAATGTGTTGTTTACTTTGCAGAGCACGTTGGTCAGGATTACACAGATGTTTCAACTGATGATGTAATTGCTGAAATCGGTACAGCAAAGGCACAGCTTGCTGCTCTCAATAATCTTAAGAACAGCATTGACTATGCTGATAACACAGCTCTTCTTGACAGTGCATTTGCAAACGCAAATACATTCATCGCATACCTCTACTCACTTCTCGGTGAGCGTTATACAGCTCAGGTAGAAATTGTTGATACAACATATACCGCTATCGACAGACCCACAAGCAACCTTACAATCAAGCAGTATTCACAGCTTAACGCTTATGTAAATGGTATTGAGCAGAATATTGTTGAATTCCTTGATGCTGAAGGCAAGGGCTCACTGGTTTCAGCAGCAACAAGAAATAAGTATGCTGCAATTGACAGAGAGCTTATGCCTGCATTCAATGCATTTGAAATTGACCGTGGTTTCAATAACTATAGTGCTGAAGATGTTCTTATCAGACGTGAGGATAACTCTAAAGAAATCTTCCGTGAAAACGCAGATAAGGATAATGATGGTATCGGTGAATATGAAGTAACTGATGATAATGTGAATGAGATTATTAATACTCTTGAAGCTGCACTCAAGGATCCTGCAATTGCACAGCTTCTCGGCAATCTCATCAATAAGGATGAAAACGGAAACCCCACAGGTGAAGCATTCAGCCTTTCAGGTCTTATTACAAATCTCCTTAATGAAAGTGTATTCACAGATGAACTTCTCAACACTATTGTTCAGTTCTTGTATCCTCTTGTTCTTAAAGAGTTTGCTAAGGTGTGGGCAGGTCTTCCTTCAATAATTGACATTAATATCAAGGCTAATGTGATGAATAAAGATATTGATGTTGACGTTGGTTGTGGTCTTACTCTTTATGATGTTGAAGCAGCAACAAATGCGGTTGGTCTTTATCTTGCACCAAAAACGCTTGCGTCAAATCTTTCAAATAAATTCTCACAGTATACACAGGTCATCGATAAGCTTGATGATGTTACAATCAAGGCTTCATATAATAAGGATAAGGACACCTTCCGTAATCCTTGGGAGGCTGAAAGTCTCTTTAAATATGTTTATGATGAAACAACAGGTGAACAGGTGTTCAACGATGACGGTACACCCAAGCAGGTTTATGATCTTGACTGGGGTATTAACAAAGCAACAGACAAGAGGGAAGCATTCCTTGATGCAGCTGTTGCAGCTCTTTCAGGTCTCGAACCCCTTCTTCTTGCACTTCTTACAAATAAGGCTTTTGCCAATGGTCAGGATACCGATGCGGCGCCGAGAGGTGATAAGATTGGTACCGGTGCAGGTACAGCAAATGCTTTGGACGGTTGGGTTACATTAAGTGTAAAGATTGATCCCATTACTCTTGTTCTCAAATTCTCAGCTAATGATGGCTGGGACAATGCTCTTGCTCCCATCTTCGAAGCAATGGGCCTTACAAATATCCCTCACTCAGAAGATCTTCAGTCAACAAGAAAGTTTCTTGAAAACGGTCTTCTCGCTATGATTGACCAGCTTATTTCTAAGCTCGCATCAGATCCTATTGAGTTCATTCTCGATGCACTTCCGAATCTTTGTTATGCTCTTGAGGGTGGTCTTGTTGAGCCTCTTCTTTGGCAACTCAAAACAGTAATCACTTATTATGCAGATGCTAAGTATGATGCAGATCTTACTGCAGATACTCTTAAGGAAGCAATGAAATCAGAGGAGCCTATCAATATAAATATTGGTGACCTTATTGACCTCAAGGAAATGGGGGTTGATATTTCTAACTTTAATGCAATCTGGAACATGATCGCAGGCGGTGTTGAACTTCTTGCAAACGCAAAAGCTCCCGACGCAGCTTACATCGCTTCACTTGGTACTCTTGTTGAAAAGAATACAAACAGAAGCGTGAAGACATATACAGCAGGTACAGCAGGTAAGGCTTACCATATCAACGCTAACCGTGCTGACGTTCTTCAGTACCTTATCAAGTGGCTTCTTGAAAGCGGCCTTCTTGAAGGTATTGTAAAAGAACCCACTGAATTTGTAACAAAACTCTTTGCAAACCTTAAGAATAATTCAAACGATGCAGTAGCTGCAATCGTTGAACTTCTCACTCAGAAGACAATTTACGATGCTAAGAATTTCACTTGGTTCGACGGAACAATCGACGGTGAAAATGTTCTCGGCAACTCCGCAACTGCAATCTATCTCAATCCCAATAACGACTGGACAGAAGCTAAGGCAGAATATCTCTATAACAATATTGATGCTCTCCTCACTTCAATCCTCACAATGGCTGGCGCAGATTTCGATCTTGGCACAACAATTTCCGATGCAATCGGCGGTCTTCTTTCAGATAAGACTCTTACAGCTCTTGCAGGTCTTCTTGCAGGTCTTGACCTCAACGCTCTTCTTGCTGGTGAGGCAGAAGAAACAACTCCTGACGCTTCAGAACCCGAAACAGTAGCTGAAGGCGAAGAGAGTGGCGAAGACGAAGCAACAGAAGCTCCCGCTCTTGATGTAACTGCTCTTATTAACGACCTTCTCGGTATCGACCTTTCAGTATTTGCTGCTGAAGGCGGTATGTATAAGACAATCGCAGCAGCTCTTGAAGCTGACGAAAACTATGAATATGATTTCGGCGTAGACGCAGCTGAAGACAAGGCAGCAGCTTTTGCAGCAGCTCTTACTACAGTGCTTGCTCCTCTTTCAAAGGTTCTCGACTTCATTCTTGCAGGCGGTAGCCTTGAAATTAAGCTTGGCACAGAAAAGGTAACACTTCTCGGTGCTGATGGCTACAACAACGGTCTTATTCCTCTTCTCGAGGCTCTCGGCTGTGATGTAACTGCAAGAGCTGACCTTGGTGAAACAAGTGAGCTCGCAGCAGTAATCAATGCTCTCGTAGCAAGAATCAATGCACTTACAACAGGTGATGTTGTTAAGAACATTATCAATCTTCTTCCCGGCGTTCTTTACTTCATTACAAGTAACGGACTTTCAACATCAGTTCTCAACCTTCTCCAGCCCGTAGTAGTAATTATTGATACAATCAGACCCGTTATCAACGTAATGGATCTTATCAATAATATCGAAGTTGGCGAAGAAGGCGCTAAGAAGCCTCTCAAGGAATTCCTTGGTGGTGAAATCAACCTTGAAAGACTTGATGTAAACTTCATCTTTAAGCTTCTTCCCACACTTCTTCCTGACCTTGATCTTTCAGGCCTTAAGAATGTTATCTATGATGTATGTAAGTACATCGGTGCAGATTACACATCAAAGTCAACTCTTCAGTCAACATGGAAGAAGGGTGCATACATTCTT
>JAZRJR010000103.1:0-2104 GCA_045645885.1 Acutalibacteraceae bacterium
CATACCCATTGTAACTGTACGGTGACCGTTGCAGAACTGTCTGTCGTCATACATCTTGAAGCGTGAACCCATTGAGTGGTCTTTCACCGAGAAAGCGTAAACCATTGCTTCTGCTGACTGAATCTCGTTTCTGAGAAGGTCTTCGAAACCGTCTTTGTAGATACATTTTGCTGACACCGCACAGTTGAAGCAACCGAGACAGCCGCCCTTGATGGGATATTCACGGATATTTACTACACGGCTCTTCTTATTAAGAACTGCACGGAAACGGTCAATCATATCTGAAAGCGCCTTGTTGTCCTCTTCGCAGTCAGTAACGATTACAACGTCACCGCCCTTATTTGTTTCATCACTTGCAGGCACTGTTGCAGGAGTGAGTGTAAGGGGAGCTTTCTTTATGGGAAGTGGCTCGTAGTGGTCATTCTGCATACACCAGAGCACGTATGAGAAGAATTTTCTTGCTTCCTCCTGACCCTTTTCTTTTGTAAGGTCATCCATATCTGCTGAAAGACCCTTGATATATTTGAACTGCATATCATAGCAGTTATCTTCTACATACTTGTGTGCAGTTACGTCATAGAAATGCTTTGAGGTTGAAATCTGTGTTGCAAATTTCTGAGAGAAATCAATTCCGCTTTCCTTCATAAGCTCAATAAAGCGATGAAGCTGACACGGAGCGATAAAGGTGTATACGGGATATGAGAAAATTACAAGGTCAGCTTTTTCCAGCTTTTCCTTGGCTTCTGTGAAATCTCTTTCAAGCTTTTTGATAATCTGACCTGCGTGAATTACGTCGAAATTGCAATTCGGGAACTTGATCTGAAGCCAGTTGCTTGTCTGAAGTGTAACGCTGTATTTGCCCTTGGGGCTACCGTTTACTACAAGAATATTCATAATCTTACTCCTTTTAACATCTTTGCCTTTATTCTGTAAAGGCTGTTTCTTCAATTTTTTATTCTATCATCTTTTAAGGCTTTTCTCAATAGCAACGGTTATATTATTATTTTATATTTAACAAATGAACCGATTATATCACAATAAAAACCAATCATGTTAAAAGTCTTGAAACAAAGTGGGAACTTACAGTACAATAACACTGCAAGGAGGTAAGAAAATGAAACTTAAAATCTTTATCGATAAAGACCACGAAGAAGAGGTGATAGTTTACACCAGAAAAAGAACTGAACTTGTATCTGCAATTGAAAAGCTAATAAATCAAAGCGATATAAGTCTTACAGGTTTCAGTGAAACCGAGGCTGTACCGCTTACCGTTGACGAAGTTTTCTGTTTCATATCAGAAAACGGCAAGGTTTATGCAATTACAGAAAAAGAAAAGCTTCTTGTCAGACAGAGGCTCTATCAGCTTGAAGATAATCTTTCCGATGACTTTTTGAAAATAAATCAGTCGTGCCTTGCCAACATTAAAAAAATTGCACGATTTGACACTTCAATTTCGGGAAATCTCACTGTCAGATTTAAAAACGGTTATACAGACTATGTTTCACGCAGAAATCTAAGAAATATTAAAGAAAGGTTTGGTATTTAAAATGAACATTTATCTGAAAAACTTTATACACCGCGGACTTATCTTCGGTGGCTTCGGTCCCATAATTCTCAGCATTATCTATGCTATAACTTCAAAAACCTCAGCCGGCATAACCTTCAGCGGTACAGATGTTGCTCTTGCTATTATCTCAACTTATCTGCTTGCTTTTGTTCACGCAGGTGCGTCAGTATTCAATCAGATTGAGCACTGGAGCGTGCCGAAAAGCATTCTTTTCCATATGAGCACACTGTATTTGGCATACATTTTCTCCTACCTTGTAAACACATGGATTCCCTTCAGCCTGCAGTTTATACTCATTTTCACAGGAATTTTCGTGGCAATTTATATTGTGGTGTGGGTTACTGTTGTAACTTGCATAAAAATCACTCAGAAGAAGCTGAACAGAAAGTTGTTGTAAGATAATGATTTGTCAAACTAAGTGCAACACTTTTTGATCGAATCCTCAAATAAATCCAAAGGTTTTTGGTAATTTAAAACTTTCTTGGGCCTGGCGTTGATCAACGCCAGGTTCTTTTTTAGTGTAGCAGGACTAACTCT
>JAZRJR010000104.1:0-19964 GCA_045645885.1 Acutalibacteraceae bacterium
TTTAATGAATGATGAATAGTGAATAATGAATAGTTAATAATTATGGGGAGCAGAGCTCCGATTGTAAACCCCTCTGTCAAAATCAACTTTCTTCCCTTTTCAACTTAACTATCTTCTCAAACTATTACTTTCCGTTTGCATAAGTATAAACCTACGACCACATTTCAACTTTAAACAAAAAAGCTCCACACAAAAGTGTGGAGCATATTTTTTGTTTTTACGCCTTGTCTGCGCAGCCGAGAACTGTTTCGATCTTGTGTGAAACAACGCCTTCGATTGCATCTCTTGCGGGTGTGAGATACTGTCTGGGGTCGAAGTGCTTGGGGTTCTCTTTGAAGTGCTTTCTGAGAGCAGCTGTCATTGCGATACGGATATCTGAGTCAACGTTAATCTTACAAACAGCCATTGAAGCAGCTTCACGAAGCATTTCTTCGGGGATACCGATAGCATCGGGCATTTCGCCGCCGAATTCGTTAATTGTCTTAACGTCGTCCTGGTTAACTGATGAAGCACCGTGAAGAACGATGGGGAAGCCGGGGAGCTTTTCTTCAACTTCCTTAAGAATGTCGAAACGAAGCTGGGGCTTCTGACCGGGCTTGAACTTGTAAGCACCGTGGCTTGTACCGATAGCAATTGCAAGTGAGTCAACACCTGTTCTTGTTACGAAATCATAAACCTGAGCGGGATCTGTGAACTTAGCGTCTTCTTCGCTAACGTTTACATCGTCTTCGATACCTGCAAGCTGACCAAGCTCGCCTTCAACAACAACGCCGTGAGCGTGTGCATATTCAACTACCTTCTTTGTGAGAGCTACGTTTTCTTCGTAGGGAAGGTGTGAACCGTCGATCATAACTGATGTGAAGCCGCCGTCGATGCAGCTCTTACATGTTTCAAAGTCGGGGCCGTGGTCAAGGTGAAGAGCGATGGGAAGACCAGTTTCTTCAGCAGCAGCCTTTACCATAGCTACGAGGTAGCCGTGAGCAGCATACTTTCTTGCACCTGCTGAAACCTGAAGAATTACGGGAGCGTTGTTCTTCTTTGCAGCTCTTGTAATACCCTGGATGATTTCCATATTGTTTACGTTGAATGCACCGATAGCGTAGCCGCCCTTGTATGCATCCTCAAACATCTTTTTTGTTGTTACTAATGCCATTGTGAATTACTCCTTTTATTTTAGTATTTCTATAAAAGTATACTCCATTAATTCCGTGATGTCAAGATAATTTACATCAGGACTGAGGTGTATATACTATTGTGAAACAGTGTGAACGGATTTTTCCTTCAAGAACCTTGATTCTGAATTCATATCCCGTAATAATGCTTCCGCCTACGCTGATTGATGAAACATAACCGATGTCTTCTCTGACTGCCTTGTCGTGAGTGACAATTGTGAGCCAGTTTGCAGGATCGCCCGAAAGCTCAACGTTCAGCTTATCCTTTGCGATTTTCTTCATGTCATCGCTTGAAATTGTATAAACACTCTTATAGTTGTTGTCAAGATAGTCACCGTAGCTCTTGCGTCCGCCTGCAAGGTAAGGCACGGTTGTGCCGATACCCTTGCCCCATACATTGTAATATGAGGTTGTTACACCTGCGCTCATTGCGTGGAAGGGTGTGACTGCAACATCGTTACCGTAAGCAATATAATAGCCGTTATTCATAACATCGTCAACAACTCTGTAGCAAAGCTCTGAGGGTGTCTTGCCGTATGCGTGAGCATCCTGAGAGAGGTTGTAGTTGTTATATTTTGCAAAGGTGTAAAGTGCAATTGCCTGAGCCTTGAGAGCCTCATAGCTGAAGGATGAACCCATTTCACTTTCAAGTGCCGATGCAAGATATTCTCTTGTGTCATAGCGTGAGCCGTTATATGTAATCTTTTCAGGGTACTTCTCGCCTGTTACAATTTTTGCATTGGGCTCATAATAATAGTGTGAAAGAATTTCTGCCGCAGTCCAGCCCTGCTGAGCAAGATAGTTTGCACCCACCTGACTCATACCCACACCGTGACCGTAACCGAAAACATAGAAGGTGAAAAGACCTCTTGTTGACGGAACTGCAGGTGCAGTTGTTTCGGGAGCTGAAACATCAACTGCAGTTGACTGTGTTACTCCCCCTGACTGAGTGGGCATTGTTGTTGACGAAGCCGCAAAGGGGTCTGTAGTCGGACTTGCTGTGGGAGCTGTCTGAGAAGCTGACGGCTGTGTGCCGAGAGGCGGCATTGTGGTTGTGGGTGTATCGTCATTCATAAGGTTGATGAGCACCGCAAGAGGAATGATTATTGCAATTGCAAGAATCACCGCACCGAAGATAAGGATATTCTTCGGTATTTTTTTCTTCTCAGGCACCTCTGCAGTTTCCTCGTCTTCGCTTTCAGCTTCTTCCTTAGGTGAAAAAAGAATTTCTGCACGCTGACCCACTGTGTCACAAAGAAGTGTGACTGCGTTGGGAAGAAGAATTTCGAGGTCGTCGGGATTTGAGGTGCTGAGCTTTTTAGCCTTTGCAACACCCTTGTCCACAACGGCAACATATGTAAAGTAAACCGTATTACCGTCTTCACCGTCAACTGAATAAATCTCTGAAATTGCAGCACCGAAGTTACAGCCTGCGTTGAGCATTGCATCTCTTGCCTTACCCACAAGCTTTACAGATTCGCTCTGTGAGGTTGCCTCTTCTTCGCCCTCGTTGTTTTCATCGAGAATTTCAACAAAGGAAGCAACCTTTGTAAGTGACGGAATCTCATTATAGAGATTATAAATCCACATTGTTGCTTCACCCGTTACAAGGGCAACTCTCTGCTCATTTTCAGAAAGGCATTTCACCATTCGGCTTACATTTTTGGCAAAGTCAAAGTCAGGAGCTTCCGCAGCTTCCTGCGCAGACTTATTTGTTACGCCGTTTTCCTTGAAGCCTGCAAAGCTCTCAAGGATACTGTCAATTCTTGTAAAGTCGAGAGGCATAAAGGTAAGCATACCTGAAAGCGCTCTGCAGCTGAAGCCTTCATAAAGACCGTCATCAGTGCTGTGCACTGCACCGTCTTTATTTTCAACCATAAGCTGACTGAGAAGAGTATCCTTAAGCTGATTATAGCTTGAGGTTTCGGCCGCAATTATAATCTCTTCGCCTTTTTCAAGGCAGGCAATTGCACCCTTTGTAAGCTCTTCATAGTTTTCATAGCCTCTGTCTTCAGTAAGACCGAAAGAGTCAAGAGTAAGACAGATTTTATAAACGGTGTCCTCTGCATAAGGTGAAATTGCTTTTAAAGTTAATAGCTTTATCATTTTCGTCCTCCTGTTTTGAATGGTCAGCTGATTTCCCACTGAAACGCATTTTTATAAGGATTGGTTTTGTCTTTTTTGTCATACCACGCCTGAGGATATCTGGGGTTGGGGTTTACTGTTGCTCTTGTAACATCAACATCTGTGCTTTCACCGGGTCTTACAAGTCTTGCAATTACAACAAAACGTGCATCGGTAAACTCGTGAGAGCAGGTTGAAAGTGTAAGAAGCTTATCTGTAGGAAGCACATCCACACCTGTGTCGTAAAGGCTTCTTTCTGAAAGCGCATTCAGATATGAAGCGAAGTTTCCTTCAGTTGAAAGCTCTGTGAAGTAGTAACGGAAGATATAACCGTTATCGTCCTTTGTGTAAGCGTTGGTAACTATTGCGGCAATCACCTTCCAGCTGTAATCCCTGTAAAGAGTGTTGAAGGTGATTACGGGAGCTTTTCTGAAGCCGTCAATTGTTTTATATTTGTCAAGGGCACCGAAAATCGTGCCGTTGTTCATATGGTGACCGAAGATAACCGTGTTGCGGTCAAGAGGCTCAATATTGTTGAGATGTGTCACGAAGGGACAGCCGTATTTGGTGCTCTGAAGCTTGAAGTTCTTTTCAAGATACTTCTTGTCATCCTTTGCCTGAACAATGGGAAGATTGAGGTTCACACCGTCAGCGCTGAGATAACCCACAAACTCAGGGTTTTCACCGTAGAGGTTTGCATATTTAAGCTGCATATTCTGAGGGAAAATCACATTGGGATATTTCCTTCTGATTTTTGCCCACTGCTCTTCGGGGGTAAGCTCTTTCTCAGGCTCTTTGTTGTTTTCGGGCTTTTTCTGAGGCTCGTCAATGATAAGATCTGACATTTCTTCCATAACCTTATCGTTCTGCTTTGAAAGACGCCATTCGTTAAGGAGCATACCTGAAGAAACCACAATTGCAACAAGTGAAACTGCAAGAACGACTCTTCTCACTATTTCAGCTGTGGGAAGCTTTTTCTTCGGTGCTTCCTCTTCTTCAGCTTCTGTATCGTCAGGGATAACCTTTTCAGGTTCATCCTCTTCGTCTTTTTTATACTGAGGCACATTCATCTTCTTTGCCATGGCATCAAACTCAAACATTGTCATTTCGTTTTCGTCCACGTTGAAGCGTGCCTTTGTTTTGCTTCTGTTTAAAGGAACAACCTCTTCTTCAATATGAAGCTCCTCTGTGAAAACAGGCCTCGGAGGTTCATATTCATAAGGCTTTTCAGGTGCTTTTTCAGCAGCATCAAAATCAGCGCTCTGATAAAGAACCTTTGTCTGGGGATTCTGTCCGTTTGCCTCAAAAATAGGCTGGGCAGGTGTGTAGGGTATAAAGCCCTCATAGGGCTGACCGGGCATTGCTGACGGCATGGGCTGCACAGGCTGCTGAGGCTGCATAAACATTGCCGCCTGCTGCATAGCTGCAAACTGCGCCACCATCATATTCCACTGCTCAGGTGTCATCTGCATAGGTGTGCCGTAAAGAGGATTTCCGTTCCCGTCAACTATCATCGGGTTCGGCATAACCATACCCTGAGGCTGAACAAAAGGAGCAGACTGCTGAGGTGCAGGTGCTTCCTCCTTTTTCGGCGGAGGAGTAAGATTCGGCTTCGGGCGGTTTACCGCTTTTGGCTTACCATCACTTGTAAAAGTTATTTCAACATCCTCGGACTCAATTGAACCGTATGATTCGTTTTCTGAGTTCTCGAAATTATTGTCACTGTCATAGATGATTTTCAAAATTGCTTCATTCCTTAAAATCACTTAGCGGGATTCTGTAAACTCCCTGAGACTCTCTGACCTTACAGAGCCTTTTATAAATTCATATGCTGCATGAAAAGCAGCCGAAGCAGAAAAAATTCTGTTATATTCTCTGCAATTGTCGCCGCCGTTTCTTCCGTGAAGCTCCTTTAAAAGAAGCTTTTCACCGTCAGTTACGGCAACATAGATAAGACCTACGGGTTTTCCGTCACCGCTTGTGGGACCTGCCTCACCGGTGATTGCAACACCGATTGAAGAGGAGGAAAGCTTTCTTACACCCTCTGCCATTTCAGCAGCAACCACAGCGCTTACGGCTCCGTATTTTCTGAGATGCTCACCTTTTACTGAAAGCACCTTTTCTTTGATTTCGTTGCTGTATGATATTACTCCGCAGTGAAAAATCTGTGATGCACCGCTGAGATCTGTCATTCTTTTTCCGCAAAGACCGCCTGTGCAGCTTTCTGCAAAGGAAACGGTCATTTTCTTTTCTCTGAGAAGAGCTGAAAGAGCTTCTTCTGTGCCTGAAACATCAATTCCGTAGATATAATTACCAAGACGGCTTTCAATTTCAGAAATTACGTCCTTCATAAGCTCATCGGCTTTTTCTTCGTCCTGAGCCTTTGCCGTAACTCTGAGAAGTGCCTCACCGCTTTTTGCATAAGGTGCAACGGTGGGATTTTCCATAAAGAGCAGATCGCTGACCTTTTCACTCATGGCACTTTCACCGATACCGAAGGTGCGGATAGTGTGAGATTTAATAATACACTCTGACTTTTTCATAAGATACGGTCTGACGCTATTCTGAAACATTGCAGTCATTTCATTAGGAGGACCGGGAAGAATAACCATAATCCTTCCCTCATTCTCCATTATAAGACCGGGAGCAGTACCGCAGGTGTTATGAAGCACCGTTGCGCCCTCAGGAAGGAGTGCCTGCTTGAGATTGCTTTCAGGCATCGGGCGGTTTCTGTCTTTGAAATAGCTCTCAATTCCTTTGGCAATTTCTTCATCCATACTGAGCTTTCTTCCGAAATATTCGCTACAGACCTCTTTTGTAAGGTCGTCAGGTGTAGGACCGAGACCGCCTGTGAAAATAATCATTTCACATCGGCTGAAGGCAAGGTCAATTGCAGAAAGAAGTCTTTCTCTGTTGTCCCCTATTGTGCATTGGTGAGTTACACCGATTCCGAGAGAGGCAAGCTCTTTTGAAAGATACTGTGCATTACTGTTGAGAATATCTCCGAGAAGAATTTCTGTGCCTACTGAAATAAGTTCACAGTTCAAGAGAAAAACCACCTTTCTTTTTTCAGAGTTGAGAGTTAAGAGTTGAGAGTTGAGATGTAGTCGCAAATTTATCTCTCTGAAAAAGGAAAGATATCGTCTGCGGAGTTGATTAAGTTAAATAGGGTAGAGAGTTTATTTTATCCGCCTTTATATTCATAAACGAATAAAATCCTACCCGCCGAATTTATCATTCTGTTTTGGCGGTATGAGTGTAAAAATTAAGAGATAAACTAAAACGGATACAATCGGAGCGAAGCGACCCTTATCTTAACCCTTAACTCTCCACTCTTAACTCTCAGATTAATATTCAGCCACGCTGAATATTAATCAACCGCCTCATACTTTGTTTCGGCAATTGCTCTTTCAATCATTTCGTCCCAATCAACGGCACCTTCTGCCTTTTCGATAAGCTCAAGAGTGGGGCGTGTTCTGGGGTGCTTCGGTGTGAATACCGTGCAGCAGTCCTCATAGGGAAGAACTGAGGTTTCGAAAGCACCGATTTTTCTTGATATAGTTATGATTTCGTCTTTGTCCATACCGATAAGAGGACGGAAAACGGGAATTGTTGAAACTGCATTTGTGCAAGCTAAAGCACCGAGAGTCTGTGAAGCAACCTGACCGAGGCTTTCACCTGTTACGAGAGCACCGCAACCGTCTCTTTCTGCAAGACGGACTGCAATTTTCATCATAAGTCTTCTCATAACAATTGTGAAAAGCTCTTCAGGGCATTTCTCTCTGATTGTTTCCTGAATTTCGGTGAAGTTTACAACCGCAAAGTTAACTCTTCCGCTATACTTTGCAACGATGGAAACAAGGTCACGCACCTTCATTTCTGCACGCTTGCTTGTGTAAGGAGGAGCAGCAAAGTGAATTGCAGAAAGCTGAAGACCTCTCTTTGCCATCATCCAGCCTGCAACGGGGCTGTCGATACCGCCTGAAACAAGAAGTGCCACTCTGCCTGCAGAGCCTACGGGCATACCGCCTGCACCCTTTATCTGATTGCCGTGAATGAAAACGTGCTTGTCTCTTACTTCAACGGTTACGATAATATCAGGGTTATGCACATCAACCTTAAGTGAGGGAATGTTACGGAGAAGGTGTGCACCTACCTCTCTGCAAAGCTCAGGTGAAGTGAGCGGGAATTTCTTGTCGCTTCTTTTTGCGTTGACCTTGAAGGTCTTTACGCTTCTCAGGTCATCACCGAGATACTGAAGAGCAACTTCCTTTATATTGTCGAGATCCTTTTCGGCAAGTGCAGCTCTTGAATAGCCGGCAATACCGAAGACCTTTCCGATTACCTCTACTGCCTTTTCAAAATCAAGGTCTTCTTCATTGGGTTCAATGATAATTGTTGACTGTGACTTTGTGAAGGTGAACTTACCTACAGCATAGTTCAGTCTTCTTTTTATATTTTTAACGAGGATGTCCTCAAAGGTTGAACGGTTGAGTCCTTTAAGAGCAAGCTCTCCGTTTTTTACAAGTATTACTTCTTTCATTTTTACTTACCTTCTTTTCGCAAGTGTTTTAAGTGCCTTCTCTGAAGCTTCCACAAAGGCGTCGAGCTCTTCTTCTGTGGTATATCTTGAAAGGCTCACTCTTATGGATGAATTTATAATTTCGTCTGAAAGACCCATTGCCGTCAGCACAGGGCTTTTGTGTCCTTTTGAACAGGCTGAGCCTGATGAAACATAGATACCCATTCCCGACATAAAGTTAAGCACCGTTTCGGAGTTAAGCTTATTAAGGGAAAGATTCACTATATAAGGCAGAGCGTCATCAGGTGAATTGACTGTGATTCCCTCTGTTCTTCTGAGCTTTTCTATAAAGCTGTCACGAAGCTTTGTCACTTCTGAAAGGCTGTCTTTCACCTTAAGACTTTCAACTGCACCGAGAAAGCCTGCGATATTGGGCATAGCCTCCGTACCCGGTCTTATATCCTTTTCCTGACCGCCGCCTACAGCTACACTCTGAAGCTTCACACCGTTTCTTATATAGAGCCCACCCACACCCTTAGGGCCGTGAATTTTGTGGCTGCTTACCGTTACAAGGTCAGCACCAAGCTTTCTTACATTCAAGGGAAGCTTGCCGAAGGCCTGAACCGCATCAACGTGAATGAGAGCGGGTGAATTTTTAAGCTTTACAATTCTTCTGATTTCTTCCACAGGCTCAATTGTGCCCACCTCATTGTTGACATACATCATACTTATAAGAATTGTTTTTTCGTCAACTGCCTTTGAAAGCTCATCAATACTCACTCTGCCGAAGGAATCGGTTCTGAGTCTTATAACCTCAAAGCCTTCACTCTGAAGTCTGTCAAAGGCTTTCTGCACACTTGGATGCTCAACAGAGGTTGTGATAACCTTGTTTCCCTGACGTCTGTTTTTATAAGCTGAACCGAAAATTGCAAGATTGTTGCCCTCAGTTCCGCCGCTTGTGAAATAAACCTCTTTTTCGTCACAGGAAAGCTCTTTTGCAACGGCTCTTCTTGCTTTTAAAAGAAGCTCGTCAGCTTCAATGCCTTTATCGTGAAGCGAGGACGGATTGCCCCAGCAATTCTCCAGAGCATACATCATATTTTCCACCGCTTTTCTGCAGGGCTTTGTTGTTGCACTGTTGTCGAGATAACATTCTTTTATACTCACTGGGCATACCTCCTCTATTATAATCTATAATCTGTACTATTATATAATAAATATTACTATTATTCAAGGTGAAGAAAAAATAAAAAAAGGATATTTTTTGAATTTTTCGTAAAATACTTCTCAAACTATGTCTATCAACCATAAAGGAGAAGATAAAATGAAAAAGCAGACCTATATCAGAATCATTTCATTTCTCACAGCACTCTCTGTTGTTCTTCTTGCAGTTTCGGTTTTCTTTGCTATGAAAGCGGGAAAAATGAAGATTCTTCTTACGGCAGAGCGTGAAAGAAGCCTTGCTGAGCTTTCTGAGGCAATTGACGCAATAGGCGTGAATCTGCAGAAATCACTTTACACCTCTGATGCAAAAAAGCTTTCTGAAAACGGAAGTGAGCTCTACCGTCTTTCAACCGTTGCAAAGGACAGTCTCAGTGAGCTTACCGAGGAAAACGAGCAGACAGAAACAATTTTCCGTTTTCTTTCTCAGGTGGGTGATTTCACCTCATACCTTTCAGAAAAAGATAAGCTTTCAAAAAAAGAAGCAGCTCAGCTTTCTGCTCTTTACGATTATGCCAAGAAGCTTTCAGGAGAAATCGGCTTTCTTGCTTCAGGCTATTATGACGGAGAAATCAGCTTTGAAAAGGCGGCAGGCAATCTGCAGAGTGAAGAGGATAAAATTGATTTTCTCACCTCTTTTTCAGATATAGAGCAGACCACAGGCGACTACCCCACCCTTCTTTATGACGGGCCCTTTTCGGACACCGTTCTTCAGAGAGAGGCTCTCTTTGTAAAAAACAAGCGTGAAATTACCAAAGAGGAAGGTAAAGGTATTGCTTCAGAAATTCTTGGTGTTAAACCGTCTGAGCTGAAAGCTGAAGCTGACCGCAACTCTGCCCTTTCACTCTACTGCTACTCAAAGGGTGAAAAATTCATCGGCATCACCAAAAGGGGCGGTTTTCTCTGCTATATGACAAACCCTGATTTTGCAAAGGAAGCCACCATCAGTACCGAGGAAGCAATAAAACGAGGCTCAGCCTTTCTTAAGAATTACGGCTTTGACGGAATGGCAGACACATATTACTACACCTATGACGATATATGCACCGTAAATTTTTCCTACAGAGAAAGCGGCATCACATACTATGCTGACCTTATAAAGGTAAGCGTCAGCCTTGACACAGGTGAGGTTGTGGCTTTTGACAGCGAAGGCTTTCTTATGAATCACAGAGAAAGAAGCTTCTCCCAAGACAGAGTTCAGGAAAGCGACTGCAGAAAAGCGGTTTCCTCCGCCCTTAAAATTACAGATGTGTCTTCTGCAGTAATTCCTCTTAAAAACGGCAGAGAAAAGCTCTGCTATGAATATCATTGCATTGATAAAAAGAGAGGTCAGGAGGTTCTCGTCTATATTGACAAGGAAACGGGCAAGGAAGAGGATATTATGCTTCTGCTTTATTCTGACGGAGGAGTACTGACGAAATAAACAAAAATTCTGCTCAAGATGTACAAAAGCATTTTCCACCTGTTGACACGGTTGTTTTCAGGGTGATAATATTAACAAGAGGTAAACTTTACCTCAGACACGAAGAAAACAAAAAATCTGAATCAAAGGAGTGGCAGCAATGTTCGACAAAATCATAGCGTTTTTTATGTCAATTATCGCATTCTTTATGGGCCTTTTCGGAATGGGCGGCAATGACGGCAAGCCTGTTGTGCCGTCAGGTGAAAACTACACCCAGTATGTAAATCTCGCATACGGTGACCACGAAAGACAGAAGCTTGACCTCTGCATTCCCAACGACGCCTCAGGTGATCTCGGTCTTGTTCTTTTCATTCACGGCGGTGCATGGATTGCAGGTGATAAGGAGTCATATTTAAACGGCGTAGCCTCTGCTGCAAAGTATTACGGCGTTGCAGGCGCAGCACTCAACTATCATTATATTTCCGATTCAGTTCATATGGACACGCTTATGAATGATATCGGTCTTGCGCTCAGCAAAATCAAGGCTATCGGTGCTGAAAGAGGCGTAAACATCAATAAGGTTCTTCTGACGGGAGATTCAGCAGGCGGTCATATGAGTCTTCTTTACGCTTATTCAGAAGCAGACTCTGCACCCATAAAGCCCGTTGCAGTAGTAAGCAATTCAGGTCCCACAGATTTCACAGATGAAAGCTTCTATATAAACAATGCCCTCGGCAGCCCTGAGGTTATGTCAGACCTTTTCTCAAAGGCTTCAGGCGTACGCTTCACCTATGAGCAGAGAGCTTCAGCTGAGGTCAGAGCAGCACTTCAGAAGTATTCACCCCTCTTTTATGTAAACGAAAACACAGTGCCCACCATCATCAACCACGGTGACAGTGACACTATCGTGCCTTATTCAAACGCAGTAAACCTTGACGCAAAGCTCACCGAAATGGGTGTTCCTCATTATTTCAACACCTTTGTAGGCGGCGGCCACGGACTTGACAACGACAAGACTGCAGCAGACAGAGCAAGTACTCAACTTATTGAGTATGTGAACACCTATCTTAAATAATAATAAACGGCAAACAGAAAGCTCCCCGATTCAGAAGGGAGCTTTTGTTATGCCTTACAATGTGAAAATAACAAACATACAATAAAACAATGTTTTATATAAATATATATTAAATTATACTTTTTTCAAAAAGTTTATATTTATTGTTTTGTTGTTTTATTGTTAAGAAAGTCCTGAAACCCTTATGAATAGGGGCTTTCTGGTGTAAACAACCGTGTTAACAACGCAAACAACATATCGACTTTGTTCGTCACAATTGTGACAGATTGAACATATCTGTACATTTCGCCCTGTCATAAGCTTAACAACGCAACAGCGATTGTTAATATCATTCACATTTATAGCTGACGCAACTCAATAACACTATGCACAGCATAGTATAATCCGGAGCGAAGCGACCCACAATTCTTCATTCTTCATTATTCATTAAAAAAATAAAGCCCTCATCCGAGGGCTTATATTTTTGCTTTTATTTAAGAAGTCCGTGGTATCTGCCCATCCAGTAAGGAAGTGTGTAGGTTGTTGAACCTTCCATGCAGTTGGGCTCGTGAGTATTCAGAGTATAGGATGAACCGTTATACTTGTGAAGGCCTCTTTCGTCTGCTGCTGCAACCTTCCACTTAAGTCTGCCCATTGCAACTGAAACCACCATACCGATAAGCTTCAGAATCTGATTGTCTGAATCATAGAAGAAGGGAAGCTTGTGGGTGGGGTCGAATGAAAGCACTTCTGTGTCACCGATACCTGCTTCAGCAAGGTTGAATTCATCAATATCGTCACGGTTTTCATTTGATGAAAGATAAATTCTTGTGTCGATGGGATGACGTGAAAGCTGCCATGCTGCTGTTTCAACGATGTTGTTGCCGTACTGGTCCTTGATTTCCTTATCGGGATATGCAAGCTGATATACATAGTACCAAAGGGGATTTTCACTGAAGCTCATTGAGAACCACCAGTCGTTGATGCCTTCTTTGTAGTAGCTGAGAAGCTCTTCATCGTCTTCCATCTGGAAAAGAAGGTAATAAGCAAGCATTGCCATTTCTTCGTCAGAGTAGTTGAGGATAATTCTGTAAACTGTGTCTACGAGAGTTGTTTTGATAAGAGGTCTGAGAATGAAGCCGAGAATGGGAGAAGCTGAATTTGCAAATTCAAGAATTGCGAATCTGTATCTCTCACGGTTCTGAGTCATAATCTTTGCATACTGATACTGCTCATCAAGAGCTGCCATTCTGTATTCATCTGCCCATTTCTTGTCACCTGTTACATAGTGAGCAAGCTTGAAGGCTGAAAGAATAACTGAGGTCTGAAGAGCTGCACCGCCGAGAACCTGACCGTTGTGAAGGTATGTTCTGTTATACTTACCCCAGGTTGTAGGCTGACCTGAGCCGTCTACAAGGCTGTAGCCGTTGTCAACGATGTGCTGAGCAAACTTATCCATTGTTGTTTCAATGATAGCTTTGATTTCGGGATCCTCAGGTCCGAGAATATCATAAGCAAGCTTGTAGATAAACAGATGTCCGATTACCTCGTCAGCTGATGTGTCACCCTTATAAACGATGTCATCAATTGAAATGTTCATATCTGCAAGCTCGGATTTTGCACCGAGAAGGTCATCCCAGAGTCTCTGAGGAATTTCACCTGTAGCATTAGCCTTATAGCCTCTCAGGTTTTCGTTGTTGAGAAGGAAGTCTTCACCGTTTTTCTTTTCGGTTGACATACCTGTTGCTGTGCCGTCACCGTTGTGGCTCCAGTAGATGTAGCCGTTATAGTCGCTGTAGCCTGCTTCCTTTTCACTCTTGAGAGTATAGGTTCTTGCCCAGAAGCCTTCAACAAGCTTTTCTCTCTTTGCTGCGTCAGCGCTGTCTGCTGCTACCCAGCTTTCGGGATCACCTACTGCAAGGTGGTCATCCTTCTGTGTGTATGAGGTAATACCTGTCCAGAGATACTTGCTGTTCATCTTGTCGAACATTGTTGCAGGGCTTTCAAAGGGAACATACTGTGAGAAGTCGCCGCCGTCTTTAAGCACCTCTGCTGAATAATACTTACCTGTATCGTAATCAGTAATTGAGCCGTGTCTCTGGTGTCTTACAAAAGCTTCTGTTGTGCCTTCACGCATTGAGATATATGTAAGAAGAAGAACTGCTTCTGCTGAAAGATATGCAGTTTTCTTTGCTGCTTCGATTTCTTCCTTTGTTGCTGTGGGGTCGTCACGGAGAACTGCGTAGCGCATAAGCTCGCCTGCACCGTACATAGCAGTCCAGAGACCGTCATTGTCACTTTCTGCAGGAATCCACTTGTCGCCGTGAAGATAAGCCTCTGAAACCATGCCTCGTCTTGAAACATATTCCTGAGTTGTTGCACTCATCATTGCAGCCTTGTCTGTGCCGCTGATGGGAAGCATTTCGATGTGGGTGAAGCCTTCCTTCATTACTGTCCAGATGCCGTTCTCTCCGTCAGCAAAAATAGCAAGAACCTTGCCGTCACCTGTGTCAGCTGAATAGAAATATCTGTCACCCATGAAACGCATTTCCTTGTCTCTCTTGTCAGCTGCCTTTTCGTCAACACGGAGAACACCGTAGTTTGTGATTGTCCACACTGCACCGTCTTTTGTTGTTACAGTCTGAGCATCCTTATAGCCTTCTTCGTTATAGAATTTGCCGTCTACTGCCTTGCTGCCGTAAGCGTATCTTGTAACGATTTTCTGAAGAACCTTGTTTTCAGCCACAGCTTCGCCCTTATAGTCCTTCTTTGTAAGGCTTACCTCTGACTTTGTTGCTTCCTTCACAACCTTGAGAGTAACGCTGTCTGTGTAGCCCTCTTCATTCTGAGCAGTAATTACTGCTTCGCCTTCTTTAAGTGCAGTTACTCTGCCGTAAGCGTCAACCTTTGCAATGTCTGCAGGCTCTGCTGACCATTTCACAAAGTTGCTTGTGTCCTTTACTGCACAGTCAACTGTTCTGCTGTCTCCGATATCCATTTCCCAGTTTTCGGGAACGATAAGGCGGAGAATTCCTTTGTCCTTGCAGAAGGTTGCTGATACCATGCACATACATGAGCTTGCAATCATAAGCACCGCAAGGAGAACTGCTAATACTTTCTTCATATAAACCACTCCTGAAAAAATTTTGGCATCATTTTCCTGACACCTTTTTATAATAATAACATTTCCGCAATATATCGTCAAGGTTTTATCTTACGAAATGTATAAAAATACTGTGAATTCACAGAGATTTATGTTTATATTTTCGTTATCTTTCGCATATACATTACCGATATTTCTATCTGAAGGAGATTTTTATGGAAAACACAGCAAATCTTGAACAGCTCATAAAAGAATATTCTGCCGAGCTTATGAAAGCATATCGCAAAAGAAGCCCTCAGTCTGAAGAGGCAAAAACTGTTTTTGCAGAAGAAGCTGAAGAAAATGAGCGAAATAGTGAAGCTCCTCCTTCTGCCCCTGAAGAGCCTTCTCCGACCGCTGCTGAAAATCCGCTTGACGATACGGCAACCTTTTATGCCTCTGTACGCTCCGGTGAGGGAGCCTTCCCTGTTGCAAACGCAAAGGTCATTGTAAAAAAGGGCAGAGAAATTGTTGCATTTCTTGTAACAGACGAAAACGGCAACACTCCGACGGTTGCTCTTCCTGCCTATCCCGAAAAGGACTCGCTTTCAAGCGAAACTGCAAAAGCGGTGGACTACTATGCCGATGTGTATGCAGAGGGTTTTCAGGAAAAGAAAAATCTTCCCGTTTCTGCCACAGGCGGTGCAAAAATTGAACTGAATGTGGAGCTTACCCCCAATGAGGAAAGGAGCGAATAAATGGCCGTACCAACCATACCCGAATATATAACCGTGCATCTGGGTGCACCGTCAGCAGATGCACCGAATGTTACTTTGTCATTTCCCGATTACATCAAAAATGTTGCTTCGTCGGAAATTTACTCAACCTGGCCGGAAGAAGCCATAAAAGCAAACATACTTGCCCAGATATCCTTTGCACTCAACAGGGTTTATTCAGAGTGGTATCCTGCAATGGGTTATGATTTCGACATCACCAACAACACCGCCTTTGACCAGAAATTCATAAACGGCAGAAGCATATATGAAAATATCAGCCGTATTGTTGACGAGCTTTTCAACGACTATCTGAGAAAAGAAGGTACGGTGAATCCTTTTTTCTCGGCATACTGTGACGGCAAGCAGGTAACCTGTGACGGACTCTCCCAATGGGGTACTGTGCCTCTTGCCGAGGAAGGGCGCTCTGCAACAGACATTATCCGATACTATTACGGAGACGATACTGAGCTTGTGGTGAATGCACCCATCTCGGAAAATGTACCCTCCTACCCCGGCACACCTCTCACTGTTGGTGACCTTTCCGAAAATGTAAGGCGTATGCAGCTTTATCTCAACAGAATTTCACGCAATTACCCCGCCATACCGAAAATTTCAAATGTGGTAGGTCGTTTTGATGAAAACACAGAAAATGCCGTGAAAACTTTTCAGAAAATTTTCCGTCTCACTCCCGACGGAGTTATCGGCAAAGCCACCTGGTACAGAATCATTTACATCTATGATGCGGTTACACGGATTTCTGAGCTTAACGCTGAGGGCGTCAGCTATGAAAATCTGCCGAAACAGTTCAAGGGGGCTTTAAGAGAGGGTTCAAGAGGCGGAGAGGTTGTTACTCTGCAGTATTTTCTCAACCTGATTTCACCTTTTGTTAACTTCATCAAGCCCTCAGCTACCGACGGAGTTTACGGCCCGTCAACAAGAAACAATGTTCTCGCTTTTCAGCGGTATAAAGGTCTGCCTCAGACGGGTGAGGTTGACGAAAGAACATGGAACAGTCTTTACAATGCCTACAAGGGCGTTGTGGATTATCTCAGTGAAGAGGCCATTCTTGAAGAGGTAAGAACCGAGCCATATCCCGGTGTAGTGCTCCGTTTTGGAGATAACGGCCCGTCTGTAAGAGTATTCAAGACTTATCTCAATTACATCTCGCAGTTTTTCTACGACCTGCCTCCCCTTGCGGAAACCACCGCCTTTGACAGACGGACACAGAATGCTGTTACAGAATTTCAGCGGATTTTTTCTCTGCCTCAGACAGGTCAGGTGAATGAAACCACCTGGAACACCATTGCAGATGTATATTCAGTTGTGCGTCAGGGTCAAAGACGTCTTGAGGGACAGTATCCCGGTTATGAACTGCTTAAGGAGTGATTTTTTATAACTGACAAGCAAAAATCAATTATAGAGCTTCAGCAGAGGCTCCGTAACATTTCAAAGGTGCATAAGGATGTGCCGTCTGTTATTCCTGACGGAATTTTCGGAGAGGAAACAGAAAACGCAGTGAGAGCTTTTCAGCGTAAATTCGGCTTTCCCGAAACGGGAGTTGTGGATTTTGAAATCTGGGACAGAATAAATGAAGAAGGCAAAAAAGCACTTTTTGTTTTAAGTGATCCTAATCAGGTAATCAGCATAAAAAACGAAGACCTGCCCTTAGTCATAGGACAGATCGGAAGAGAGGTTCACACTCTCAATCTGATGCTTCGCCGTCTCGGTGAGCTTTATTCAAATTTCAGATCTGAAAATACGGGTGATGAGTTTACTGCAGAAACGGAAAGAGAAGTCAGAAAATGGCAGAAGGTTATCGGTCACGACATTACAGGTGAGGTTGACAAGCTGACGTGGAACAGACTTGCTGAGCATTATTTACTGCCGGGTTGAATATTAAAAAGAGAATGTCGTATCCGACATTCTCTTTTTTTCATCTGAGTCTTACAAAGGGCACACTATTTTTCAAACTTTCACAAAGGCACTTCATTTCCTCTTCGGAGTAGCCTTCAACCGTTTTGTCAATTACGTTTTCGCTTTCTCTGTAGGTCTGAAGATACCACAAGGAAGCTCCCTCTATCATATGAGAGGCTTCAAGAAGACTTTCTTCATTGTGAAAGGTCTTCGTTACGGTTGTGCGGAATTCATATTCTACACCTGAGCTTCTGATTATATCAATGCTCTCGTAAACAGGCTTTAAGCTGAACGCCTTTACTCCGACGGTTTCGGCATAACGGGCAGGTGAATTTTTTATATCCATAGCAACATAGTCCACCACACCGCTTGAGAGAATTTCTTTCAGATACTGCGGCTTTGTGCCGTTGGTGTCGAGCTTGGTTTTAAAGCCCATTTCCTTAACCTTACGGAGAAATTCCTCCACGCCTTTTTGCAAAAGAGGTTCGCCGCCTGAAAGACAGACCGCATCAAGCTTGTTTTTTCTTGATTCGAGAAATTCGAAAACAACCTCTTCTCTCACATTCGGCTCATCCTCCAGCACTAAAGTACCGTTGTGGCAGAAGGGACAGGGCAGATTGCACCCCGGTGTGAAAACCGTTGCACATAAAAGTCCCGGATAGTCCACCGCTGAAAATTTCTGAACAGCTCTTATAATCATAAAGCTCACCTCTTTACTGTTTCTGTTTTTATTCTATCACACAGAAGAAAAGCTTGCAATAGTATTTTTTGCGTAAAATCAGCCTATACTAAGACCGATATTCAGAAAAGACGGAGGACGCTATATGTCAGAAGAAAAATTCAAGCCTTTCGGACTGAGTGACAAGCTCGGTTATATGTTCGGTGATTTCGGCAACGATTTCACCTTTATCCTTTCAAGCATGATGCTTATGAAATTCTACTCCGATGTTATGGGCATTGATACCGCCCTTATCGGAATAATGATGATGGTTGCACGGTTTCTTGACGCCTTCACCGATGTAACAATGGGGCAGATTGTTGACCGAAGCAAAAGGGGTAAAAAAGGCAAGTTTCTCAAATGGATTCTTTGGGTGAGTGTTCCTGTTGCTCTCGCCTCTTTTCTTATGTATGCCGACTGGTTCAGAGATTTTCCTTACGGCTTCAGGGTGTTCTGGATGTTTTTCACCTATCTCATCTGGGGCAGCATTTTTTATACCGCTATCAACATCCCCTACGGCTCAATGGTGTCTGCAATTTCACCTGAGCCGAAGCACAGAGCCCAGCTTTCAAATTACCGTTCTATAGGTGCCTCTCTTGCAGGCATGGTAATCGGTGTTGTTCTTCCCCTTCTGGTTTTCTATGAAGACGAAAACGGCAATCAGGTGCTTTCGGGCAGACGTGTGATGTTTGCCGCTCTCATCTGCTCCGTCGGTGCAGTTATTTGCTATCTTCTGTGCTATAACCTTGTAACGGAAAGAGTAGTTATGGAGAAAAAAACAGAAAAGTTCAGCTTTTCTCTTATGCTTCGTGACCTTTCAAAAAACAAGGCTCTTCTCGGCATTGTTGCGGCAACGGTATGTATGCTCCTTGTTCAGCTCACCCTTTCACAAATGGTGACCTACATTTTTCCGAACTACTTCAGAAACACTGCCGCTCAGTCTGCTGCAGGACTTATCGGCGTGGTAATCACCCTTATCTGTGCCGCTTTCACAGTGAAAATTTCAGAAAAATTCGGCAGAAAGGCACTTGCAATTGCAGGGTCGCTTCTTGGCGGAGCAGTGTTCATCTTTGCCTTTTTCCTTAAGACAAAAAATCCGTGGGTGTTCGTTGTTCTCTATGCTCTGTCTTATGTGGGACTTGCGGTTTTCGCCCTTATCTGCTGGGCAATGATTACCGACGTTATTGACGACACCGAGGTTAAAACCGGCAAAAGAGATGACGGCACGATTTATGCGGTCTACTCCTTTTCACGAAAGCTGGGTCAGGCGCTTTCATCGGGAGTTACGGGCTTTCTTCTGAATTCCATCGGCTACAGTCAGGAAACCGCCTTCGACGAAGCAGTCACTAAGGGAATTTACAACATCACCTGCCTTGTTCCCGCAATCGGCTATATCCTTCTTGCCCTTGTGCTTTATTTCTTCTATCCCTTGGCAAAAGACAGAGTTAATGAAAATGCGAGGATACTTAAAGAAAGAAGAGGATAAGAGTAGCGGGGACCTGCGGTCGCCACAAAAAAGAGTGGGGTGTGAAGAGTGGAGTGTGAAGTTACGGGTCACTTCGTTCCGATTGTAACACTCCCTCAGTCAAAATCTGCGATTTTGCCAGCTCCCTCGTCAGGGAGCCTCTTTTGCCTCCCTCTCCGAGGGAGGTGGATTTTTTGTCTTTGACAAAAAAGACGGAAGGAGTAATTAAAATCAACTCTTTCCTCTTTTCAACTCAATATCATTCCGCAGACGGCAACTTCCCATTTGCAGAAATATAAATCTGCGACCGCAACTCCACTCTTCACTCTCCACACCCCACAATGATTTGTCAAACTAAGTGCAACACTTTTTAATCGAATCCTCAAATAAATCCAAAGGTTTTTGGTAATTTAAAACTTTCTTGGGCCTGGCGTTGATCAACGCCAGGTTCTTTTTTAGTGTAGCAGGACTAACTCTTGAAAGGTTTCTTCCTTTAGGATAAAACTCTCTCAAA
>JAZRJR010000105.1:0-27585 GCA_045645885.1 Acutalibacteraceae bacterium
CGAAGGATTCGTGACCTGCAAGGAAGCAGAAGCATTCTGTTTCTTCTGAAAGAAGCATCTTGCCGAGGTTACCGTGACCGAGACCAACCTGACGGTTGTCAGCAACTGAACCGGGGATACAGAAAGCCTGAAGGCCTTCACCGATAGCTGCAGCAGCATCAGCAGCCTTTGTGCAGCCCTTCTTGATTGCGATAGCACAACCAACTGTGTATGCCCACTTTGCATTTTCGAAACCGATGGGCTGAGTTTCTTCTACGATCTTGTAGGGGTCAATACCCTTAGCTGCGCAGATGTCCTTACATTCTTCAACTGAAGAAATGCCGTATTCCTTAAGAACAGCAAGAATCTTGTCGATTCTTCTTGCATAGTTTTCAAATAATGCCATGTCCGTTTACCTCCTTATTCCTTACGGGGATCGATATACTTAGCAGCATCAGCGAATCTGCCGTAAGTACCCATAGCCTTGTTATAAGCTGTTGTGGGATCGTCGCCCTTCTTGATGAAGTCTGTCATCTTGCCGAGAGAAACGAATTCATAGCCGATAACCTGATCGTCTTCGTCAAGAGCCATTCTTGTTACATAGCCTTCTGCCATTTCAAGGTAACGAACGCCCTTAACCTTTGTGCCGTACATTGTACCAACCTGTGAACGAAGGCCCTTACCAAGGACTTCAAGACCAGCACCAACTGAAAGACCGTCTTCTGAGAAAGCTGACTGGCTACGGCCGTAAACGATCTGAAGGAAGAGTTCACGCATAGCTGTGTTGATAGCGTCACAAACGAGGTCAGTGTTGAGAGCTTCGAGAATTGTCTTGCCGGGAAGGATTTCACTAGCCATAGCAGCTGAGTGAGTCATACCTGAGCAACCGATTGTTTCAACGAGAGCTTCTTCGATGATACCGTTTTTAACGTTGAGTGAGAGCTTACAAGCGCCCTGCTGAGGAGCACACCAGCCCACACCGTGTGTGAAAGCGGAAATGTCCTTGATTTCATAAGCCTTTACCCATTTGCCTTCTTCGGGGATGGGAGCGGGGCCGTGGTTCGGTCCTTTTTTGACCATGCACATTGTTTCAACTTCATGTGAATAATTCATGATGTCCAAATCTCCTTTCGGAATTTATTATTGGTTCTAAGTTACCATTTGATATAATACCAAATATTTCCGTTTGTTGCAATAGCTGTGAGTGAGATTTTTGTCATATTAATAAAAAGTTTTTGTGAAAAATGCCACCTGAACAAAAAGAACAGGTGGCGTTAATGCTTAAGAGGTTTTATATAATATCGTTTTCTTTAAAGTATTTTATATCTTTAAATACAGAACCGCTGAAAATATAATCTATTGTATCGACGAAATATGTGAAAATAAGCTCAGGAAGTATAAAAGGTAATTCAATCAGAACTAAAGGTACAATAAAAAGTCCCATAATGTTTCTCCTTTCCTTAAATATTTTCTCCGATTCAATATTATCACAGATGAAAATGAAAATCAACATAAAAAACATACTGCCGCAGATTTCTGCAACAGTATGTGAAGGGGTTTATCAGATTTTTTTGATTTTTATACCGAAGGGTGCAAGTGAAAGACGTGCAAGCTTGAAATACTGCTTTGCAAAGGGTATACCGATGATTGTGATATAAAGCAAAGCACCTGTCAGAAGATTTTCAAGCACCATGGGAATACCTGTGGTAATTGCCCAGATTATGTTTGCGAAAGTGCCGAAAACTCCGTCATCAGCATCAACAACCTTTTTGTCAAAGGGCATAAAGCTGAGTCTTGCAAGCTTGAAGCACTGCTTGCCTAAGGGTATACCGATAATGGTGATACTCCACAGTGTGCCGTATAAAAACCATCCGAGAGCAGTTAAACCTCCGCCGAAAATTACCCATAAAATGTTGCCTATAGTTTTCATAGCAATACCTCCTTTGGACTTAATAGTAGGGGACAAAACTTAAAAATGGTTAAAAAAAGGACGCCCAATGGGCGCCCCTGCGTTTAAATTGTAATTCCGAGGAATTTTTCTATCGGTGATTAATCTTTATTTGCAAACTCAGCTTTTCCTTCGGGAGTATCTCTGTAATACTGAGTCTTGGGGTTGGGGTGCTTTGTGTTTTTCCAGATTTCGTCAGCTCTGGGTGCCCATTCCTTTGCAAACTTGTCACACTTGCTGCAAAGCATTTCTGCAGTTTCCTCTTTGATAAGGTTGGTTGACTTTGCGCCTGTGCGCTTCACAATGTCACGGAGACACTGAGGATTCTCAAGCATAGGACAGGGACGCATATGGTTATCGTTGAAGGGCTGGTCGTGTCTGAATGCCATAAAGAGGGGATTCTGCAGACCTTCAAGAATGGTGTGGGTTCTGATATTTGAATCTGAGAAGTGAACAAAAACACAAGGCTCCATATCGCCTGCAGAGTTTACATGGAAGTAGTTTCTTCCCCCTGCAATACAGCCGCCTACATATTCACCGTCACCCTGGAAGTCCATAAAGAACATAGGCTTGCCGGTTTTTGTGTTGCGCATTTCTCTCATACGCTTATACATATATGCTCTCTGGTCGGGATTAGGAATAAGCTCAGGGGGAGCATCGTGACCTACGGGCATATAGTTGAAGTAAAGACCGAACTTGCAGCCGAGGTCAACCATTTTGTCGAGGAATTCGTCGCTTGTAACCTTTTCGATATTCTGACTTGTGTAGCAGACTGACATACCGTAAAGACAGCCCTTCTTCTTGAGAAGGTGCATAGCGTCAATTACCTTCTGATACATACCCTGACCACGGCGAGCATCGTTGCTTTCTTCATCACCCTCAACTGAAAGAGCGAGAGCAATGTTACCCACACGCACCATCTCGTCACAGAATTTTTCGTCAACGAGAGTACCGTTGGTGTATGAAAGGAAGGCACAGTCAGGATTAGCCTCACAGAGCTTTATGATGTCATCTTTTCTGATGAGAGGCTCACCGCCTGTGAACATAAACAGGTGAGTACCGAGCTCCTTGCACTGTGAAACGATTGAAGCCATTTCTTCATATGTGAGATTGTTTCTGTGGCCGTATTCGGCAGCCCAGCAGCCCTCACACTTGCAGTTGCAGGCACTTGTGGGATCAATAAGCACCTGGAAGGGAATGTTGCATTTGTAAAGCTCACGGTTCTTTCTTACCGCCTTTGTACCTTTGATACCTGCACCGAGTCCCATTGCAAGAAGCATCTTTTTAAGAACACCTCTGTCAAGGTCGCTGAGAATGTTAAGACCGAGCTGATAATATACGTTGTCACCTTTGATGATAGCTTCACGCATAGCATCGATATAGTGCTTGGGGAAGGTGCCGCCGAGAAGCTTTTCTGAAATATCAAGAAGCTTCACCATATTTTCCTGAGGGTTCTTGTCAACATATCTGAGAAGACCGTCAAGAGTAGCGCCGGCAGCAGCTCTTTCTGCTTTTTCTTTTATTGTCATAGGATGCACCTCACTTGGATTCTGTAAAACAAAACTATTCATTATAATATATCACACTTTACTTTAAAAGTCCATAAAAAACTGTGTGTAAATAATTAATTTTTGCTTTTTCACTTTCTTTTGATACGCTTTTAGTGTATAATATCCACTGAATTATATTAAGGTAAGGTTTTTATATGAGTAAAAAAACGAAATCAACTCTTATGGCACTTTTAAGAGTAGCCGTTGCAATGACAATTTTTGTCCTTGCTGTCAGGTATTATGACGAGCTTAAAAATATTGATGTAAGAGCGATTGTAGAAGGCAGCTCAAGTGTGGGCTTTGCCGTTATTACAATCTGGGGTATTTATTTTGTAAAAGCGGTTCTCTTTATTATACCCGCTTCTCTTATCTATATCTCAATCGGTATGGCTTTTTCTCCGCTGACGGCTTGTCTTATCAGCCTTGTGGGAATTATACTGGAGGTTACCGCAACTTATTTTCTCGGCAGATTCCTCGGTGGAGATTATGTTGAAAGGCTTCTCAGAAAAAGCAAGGGCGGTAAGAAAATTCTCGACATGAAGCTCAATGATAACTTTCCTGCACTTCTGGGAATAAGAGCACTTCCCGTTTTTCCCATTGATTTTGTCAGTCTTTTCTGGGGTGCGTCAAAGTGCAGATTTCCGAGATATTTCCTCGCTTCGGTAATAGGCATTATGCCGAGAGTTGTTCTTTTCACAATTTTAGGTGACGGAATTTACGATTATATTCCCATACACCTTATAATAAAAATTGTAATTTGTGCCATTCCAGTAGCCTGTGTGATTTATCTTATCAGACACTTTATAAAAATGAGCAGGGAAAAATAATGTAAATATATTGATTTATTCTTCTGATAGTGTTAAACTGTGGTTATATCCTTAATGCGGAATATAAAGAAAAAGGAGAAGAAAAACATGAAAAAGAAAGATTATGTTGTTGCCGCTCTTCTGAGTGTGCTTGCGTGTGTTATCGCATGCATTCTTGTTACAAGAGGCGTAAATGTCAATGTCAGTGTTGACGGTGCACCTCAGGTCAATGCAACAGCTCCCACTCAGGCGCCGACTCAGGCTCCTACACAGGCACCGACTGAAGCGCCTACAGAAGCTCCCACACAAAGCGGTGACACAACACCCGAAGCAACCGAGCCCTCAGGTGACAACGGTGATGCGATTCCTCAGGGTAACGAAGCAATCCTTAAGAAGTACACTGAGCTTATGGACGATGCAAAGACAAAGCAGGTAGGCTTCAACAAGGTTGAATTCCAGGCAATTCCTGAAGAAAAGGCTCATCTCGGCGGTATACTCGACAAAATTATGCCTGTAGCACGTACCTTCTTTGTTGATGAAGAAACAGCAAAGGCTAACCCTGAAAACTTCCCCAAGGGCGGAGATATGAAATGGTTCCCGCTTTATGAAACAACAAAGGGCTGCGTTCTTACAGATACAAGCAAGATTGAAAAAGCTACAAGTGAAAAGCTTGCTGACGGAAATGTAAAGCTTGTAATTGAGCTTCAGGATGAAATGAATCCCGAACCTATTGATGCAGGTGCAACAACTTGCAGCAGCTACATCGGTGCAATGTTCAACCCCATCAGAAGAAAAGACGTTGACGATGTGCTTCAGAACAACTTTGCAGTTAAGATGCTTATTAAAGAGCTTGACTTCGACCTTAATTATTATGACTGCACTGCTGAGCTTATCTATAATCCTGAAACAAACCAGATCGTTTCAGCAGACCTTTATATGCATATCCTTATCATCGTTAACAGCGGTAAGGTTGCAGGCTCAGATGTAACAGGCGACGCTGTTCTTGACAATGCAATGCACCTTACAGAGTTTGTATATTGATTGAAAATTCAGCTTTTAAGCCGTCACTTGGTGTGGCGGCTTTTCTCTTTAAGTCTGCTGAACCGGTGGGAGGGGCGCCGATACCTGTATAAAAGCATTTATGCAGGTACGCAAAAGCATAGGTCTCTGCGGAGACCTATGCTTTTGCGTTGCCGTAATTTACGGCAATCGGCGCCCTGTAGCCTGCCGGTTTATCTTCACTTGCAAAAAAAATAAGGGCGGCTGTTCGCCGCCCCAGTTATTTGTTCAGTTGATAGCATCTTCAAGTGAACCGGGATTGTCGTTTGTGATGTGAAGAATGAACTTGATCATTGCTGTGAGCCAACGGAAGAATGCCATAAGCTTTGTTGCAACTGTGGGTTCATTTGTTTTGGTGTCTTCTGATGTGTCATTCCAGTTTGAAATGTTGCAGTTTTCAGCAGTCATCTTTTCAACTCTTGATGTTTCAGGATCTTCACGGCCTGTGTCGGGATCAATTTCACCTGTGCCGGGAATACGGATAGAGTACTGAGGAAGATTCGGATCTGAATCTACTGTGAAGTTATCGTCAGCAGCAAAAGCTTCGATAACCTTGTAGTCATATACCCATGCGTTATGGGGCATATTCTTTTCAAACCATATAGTATCCTTGAAAAGGCTTGTTGAAGCGTCAATCTGCTTGTCGGGTGAAATGTATTTACCCTTACCTGCAGCAATTGCAGCGTCAATATGTGAAGTGGGAAGAACATCATAAACGCTATCAGCAACTGTTGCGCCGAATGAAGCGTGATAAAGGTCTGCCATTTCGTCAGCGAGCTTATTCTGACTTTCTACGAAGGGATACATCTGAACACCGTATTTTGCAGTTGCGCCGAAACGGATACCGCTTTGCTGACAAGCTTCGATAATATCATATTTGCAGTTGCCTACTTCGTCAAAATAGTAATTGATTTTTTCAATTACACCTGCATATTCTGTGCGGTATTCGCTGCCTTCGGGACCGAAAACAAAGTTGATTGCTTCGTCAAGACGTTCGGGTTCGATAATTGTCCAGTAGCCGGGCATTGTTCCGTAGAAAGCAATTACAAGCATAGGAACAAGAACCTCATATACCTTCTGATAAACATCGTCAATTGTTTTGCCGAGCGTATCAAGAATGCCGAGCTGAACACAAAGATCAAGTGTTGTTGTGATAAGTGAGTTAATAGCAGGAGCAGTATCGAGAATGCCTGCAAGATTGTCTGCGTCAGCATCTATGTATTCGTCAGCAAATCTCTGAAGGCCCTTTGCGTCAACCTTGATGTCGCCACAGAAAACGTCAGTAAGAATAGCTGTGCTGTTGCCTACTGTTGAGTTGAAGAATACATTCTTAAGAAGTCCTTCTTCTCCGTATTCCTTGAGGTAAGCGAGAACGTATGAGCCGCCGAGACAGTTGCCGGCAAGAGTAACCTTTTTGCCACCGTTCTTGCTGCTTACTTCCTTGATATAGTCGTGGAGAAGGTCAACGATACGCTTCTCTGTACCCTTTGCTTCAGTGGGAACTGAGTAGGGTGAAAGACGCCAGTCATAATAGAATGTGTAGTCTGTTGCACCGTATGCAGCTTTTTGGTAAATGCTCTTGTTTGAATTCACATAGTTGTTTACAATGCCTGAGTTGTTGAGAGGCTCACCGTTGTTGTCGAGAACAACATCCTTCATAATGGGTGAAAGCTCCTCGTAGCAAACCTTGTAGTAGTTATCCCACTTGTCAAAGAGAAGACCTTCTGTGAGGAAGGGGATAAGAATGTTTTTTGCTGTTTCACCGATTTTGCCGTCAAAGTCACCAAAGCCTAAAGGCCATATTTCTGTTTCCTTGCCGTTTTCATCTCTCATAGAAAGAGCTACGCCGTCACCTCTGAGCATAACGATGGGTGAGGTGGTGTTGCTTACAGCTGATGCAGCGGGTGTAAGCATTGTAACTGTAAGAATAAGTGCGAGTAAAAGTGCTAAAAGTTTTTTCATATTACATACCTCCGTTTTTTTACGATTATACCATATAGTGTGTTTGATTTGCAATATTGAACAATAAATCTGATGATTTTTTATAAAAATATTTTTGCATAAAACCACTTGATTTTTTATGTATATTATATTATAATAGTTGAGCTAAATATAAGTGGGGTAACCCATAATATAAAAGTAATTAAGATACTTTAATTTGGTCATGCAGTGGCGGGTCCTGTGCGACAGTACGCCATGAACCATGTCAGGCGGGGAACCGAGCAGCATTAAGTGGAAAGTCTGTGCGACACAGCCAAAGCCTGTCACTGTGTGACCAAGTGAAAGTGTCTTATTTTTTAAATGGGGCACAAAAGTCTTTTTTAAAGGAGTGAATCAGATGTATCAGGTGCTTTACAGAAAATACAGACCCAGAGTTTTTTCTGACGTTGTGGGTCAGGAGCATATAACCGAAACCCTTTCAAAGGAAATCGAAACGGGCAAGCTTTCTCATGCTTATCTTTTCACAGGCTCAAGAGGTACGGGTAAAACCACCTGTGCAAAGATTCTCTCAAAGGCTGTCAACTGTCTGAATCCCGTTAACGGCAACCCTTGCAATGAGTGTGAAATCTGCCGTGGCCTTGATTCGGGTGCAATTCTTGATGTTGTTGAAATTGACGCAGCAAGTAACAACGGTGTTGAAAATATCCGAGACATCCGTGAAGAAATCAATTTCACTCCCGCTTCCTGTAAATACAGGGTATATATCATTGACGAGGTTCATATGCTTTCAATCGGTGCCTTCAATGCACTTCTGAAAACACTTGAAGAGCCTCCTTCACACGTAAAATTCATTCTCGCAACCACAGAGGTTCACAAGCTTCCCGTAACCATCGTTTCAAGATGTCAGCGTTTTGATTTTAAGCGTGTTTCACCTGAAGCAATGGCTAAGAGAATGGAATATATTGCAGAAAAAGAAGATCTTGTTCTTGATGAAGACACAGTTTCACTTATTGCAAGAATTTCTGACGGCGGTATGCGAGATGCTCTTTCACTTCTTGACCAGTGTATCGGTCACGACAGACATGTAACGGCTGATATTGTCTGCAGAGTTGCAGGTATGACAGGTAAGGATCATCTTTTCAGTCTTGCTTCCTCTGTAGCAAACAAAAAGAGTGCAGATGCTCTTTCTCTTATCAGCGATCTTCACGCTTCTTCATGTGATATGGAAAGACTTTGCTCAGATATGACAAATCATTTCAGAAATCTGATGATTGTGAAAACAGTAAAGGATTCAGGCTCCTTCCTTGTCTGCACAAAGGATGAGCTCAGTCAGTATAAAGCTCAGAGCGAAACCTTTACACTTGAAACAATTCTTCAGTGCATTTCACTTCTTCAGGAGTGTATGGCAAATATCAAGCGTGGTGTAAACCGCAGAACAGAAATGGAAATGACCTTCATAAAGCTCTGTACACCCACTCTCAGAGATGACAATGAGGCACTTCTCAGAAGAATTTCTGAGCTTGAAATTGCAATAAAAACAGGTGCAGTCAAGGTTTCTTCTGTAGAAACAGCAGCACCAGCACCCGTAGTGAACGAAGCAAAGCCTGAGGTTAAGGCTCAGATTCAGCCTGAAATTCCCGAACCTACTTACAGCTCTCAGGAGCCTGCTTATGAAAGTGAGCCTGCACCTGAGAAAACAGCAGAAGAACCCGTAAGAGAGGCATCTTCAGATGATGAAGAAACAATTCCCTGGGCAGAGGTTCTCTCTGAGCTTCAGAAGGTCAACGCTCCCTTGTGGGGTGTACTCAATGATTCTGAGGCGGTAATAAGAGGTGACTTTGTTCTTATCAAGAGCAACAATCCCACACTCAGCTCATTTATAAGAATCAGCGGCAATGCACGTCATGTAAAAGACAGTATTCTCCGTGTAACAGGTAAAGATTACAGACTCGGTCTTTATAACAGCAACCCCACTGCAGAAAAAAAGCCTGAACAGAAAAAAGATCCCTTGCAGAACCTTATTTCAAAAGCAAGAGATATGGGCGTAAATGTGGATGTAAAATAATAATGAAATAAAAATATAATCATAATATAAAGGAGACACTAAAAATGAAAGCAAGAATTCCCGGTGCTGCTCAGGGCGGCAGAATGAATATGATGAAGCAGATTCAGGAAATGCAGGCTCAGCTTGAAGCTAAGCAGGCAGAAATCGAAGCAACAGACTTTACTGCATCAGCAGGCGGCGGAGCAGTTGAAGTAACTGTTTCAGGTGCTCACGAAATCAAGAACATCAAGATGCAGCCTGACGTTGTTGACCCTGAAGATATTGAAATGCTCTCAGACCTTATTATGGCTGCAGCAAATGAAGCTATGAGAAAAGCTGAGGATGCAATGGAGCAGGCTATGAATGCCGCTAAGGGCGGACTTAACCTTCCCTTCTGATGGCAGGCTTCAGTGTTGTAACTCTCCAAAGGCTCATTGAGCAGTTTGAGAGAATGCCCGGAATCGGCCACAAGAGTGCTCAGCGCCTTGCATTTCATGTGCTTAATATGAAAAAAGAGGAAGCCGAGGCTTTTTCAAAGGCTATTCTTGAGGCTCACGAAAAAATCAAAAAATGCTCCTGCTGCTGCAATCTTGCAGAGGAGGAGCTGTGTCCCATCTGCAAAAGCTCAAGGCGTGATGAAAGCGTTGTCTGTGTTGTAGAGGATCCGAGAGATGTAATGGCCTTTGAGCGTACTCACGAATTTGAGGGTACTTATCACGTGCTTCACGGTGTGATTTCACCTATGAACGGTATCGGCCCTGAAGACATCACAATCAAGGAGCTTCTTTCACGAATGGGTGACGGAAAGATTCAGGAAGTTATTATGGCAACTAACCCCACCGTTGAGGGTGAGGCTACAGCTATGTACATTTCAAGACTTCTGAAGCCTATGGGTGTTTCTGTGAGCAGACTTGCCTACGGTGTACCCGTCGGTGCAGACCTTGAATATGCCGATGAGGTAACACTTACCAGAGCACTTGAAGGCAGAAGAATGTTATAATGAAAAAGCGACAGCGCGTTTTGGTTACTTTTCCGCGCCAGGAAAAGTAACGCCCAGCGGCGAGCTGTGGAATTATCAGAGGTGTCACTATGGCCAAAAACGACAGATTTGAAAAAGTATACACACAAGGTGCGCTTGCCACAATGGAAATATGGGTTGATAAAGAAACAGGTGTGAACTATCTTTATCGTCAGAGCGGTTACAGCGGTGGTATGACTCCGCTTCTTGACCGTGACGGAAAGCCTGTTGTTTCACCTATTGTAAACAGATACGAAAAATAATGTTCTTGCCGATACATTCAAGACAAAAAACAAACTGAAGATGTCATTCTGAACGCAGTGAAGAATCTTAAAGATTCCTCGGCTTCACCTCGGAATGACAGAGTTTAATTTTGCATTTAAGAAAGGTGGTGTTGAGCTATGGTATCAAACAAAGAAGACAGACAGATAATTGCACAGAACAAAAAAGCTCAGCACGACTATTTTGTTCTTGAAACCTACGAGGCAGGAATTGAGCTTTTCGGCACAGAGGTAAAATCAATCCGCAAGGGGAGAGTAAACCTGAAAGACAGCTGGTGCAGCATTGATGAGGGCGAAATTTTCGTCAACGGAATGCACGTTTCACCGTATGAGCAGGGCAATATTTTCAACCGTGACCCTATGCGTGTCAAGCGACTTCTTATGCACAAAAGAGAAATCAACCGTCTTTTCGGTGTGACGAAACAGCAGGGTCTGACACTTATACCCTTAAGCGTATATTTTCTCAAGGGAAGAGCCAAAATAGAAGTAGGTCTTTGCAAGGGTAAGAAAAACTTTGACAAGCGTGATGTTGCCGCAAAGAAAGACGCTCAGAGAGAAATTGAGCGTAATTTTAAAGAAAGATATTAAAATAAGCTGAGCAATCAGTTTATATATAAAACTCACGGGGACGAAAGGATTTCGACGGGGGTTTTGAAGCATGATAAGCGGGTAGTGGTGCGGTACCACTATAAAAATCGCAAACTTAAATAATAAACGACAATACAACAGTATTAAAGGCTGCCTAAGTGCGGCCCGTCTTGACTGAGAGTACTGCGGCTCAGTTAAAGGCGTCGATCAGCAGTGAACGTGAATGTCAGAGCAGGCTCGTATGACATCACGCATCAGAGTCTACTGAATCCGTAAGCCTGTCAATCGGCGTACGGATGAGGGAATGTTAAAAGACTGACTGCACCCGGAGAAAGTTGTGTGGATGGATTTTCGGACGCGGTTTCGATTACCGCCGTCTCCACCAAAAAGAAAAGTCGCACGAAAGTGTGACTTTTTCTTTTTGTATTATTCATTATTCATAATTCATTATTCATTTGTTCTGTTGCGACTTTTCTTAATGAATAATGAAAAATGAAGCCGCTTCGCTGGTGAATAATGAATAATAAATGATAGTCGTCAAGCACTTCTTTGGCGTTTAAATAATACACAGTTTGCATTTAAAAGGTTGTTGTGCTAAAATTATAACAAAGATTAGTTTCATAAATAGTTGTGGAAGTATAAAGGAGCGTATAATATGAAAATACCGAAGCCGGTTTTTAATAAAGAATGTCCTAAAAAATACAAAACGTTTTTTAGCCCAAATTCAGATGACGAATACAAGGCTAAGCATCCTTTGGCATATAAAATTATAGTTACGGTTGGTATTACTGTTTTATTGCTTCCGATGATTATTTATGTACTTGTATGTGGCAGTAAAGATGTAGAAAGCGGATGGCTGATGCTTGGGTTAGCAGGGTCATTTATAATAGGGATAGGCTTATTTAACATTGTTGCAGCTTGGCTTGGTCAATATTTGGGACATATGGTTACATTTGTCTGCCTTCTTGGTGGAGGTTCTCTGGTGGCTATAAGCAGTTTGCTTTTATTTAACAAAACACTATATAATTTATTTGATCAAGAAGTAGTTTCATTTTGCTTTCTTTCATTACTCTTTTTAATGATGCCTGCTATATATTATGTACTTTTTCGTGCAAGTGTCAGAAACTGGTTGATGATTTCGAAGCGAATGAGTAAAAGCAAAATAAAAAAATCAACAATCGGAAAAAGAAATTATTGGTGGTATGAGCAGATACATAGAGAAAACGATATTGGAGGAATATATTATCTGAACAGAATTTTTACTGTTCTTTATCCTTTAACTTTCATCTTTACTTTGCTGACAGGTTTGATACGGGTTATGTCAATACCGATTTGTATAATGAGTATTGTTACATATTTGCTTATGGTTATAATGTGTATCTTTTCTAAAGTACAGAATAATATTGAAAATCACGGCAGAGTGATAGTTTTGTATGCAAGAAATTCAAATGATCAAATAGATTCAGTTGTGTTTGATATATTTGAAATTATTTGGTGCTTGTTAATTGTATATTGCCATTTAAAAATAACATTGGACTTATGGGGATTTTGATTTGCCTCATTTTTAATTATAGACGTGTAAAACTTCAGTTATTGAAAATTACCGTTTCCTATGCTATAATCATCTAAATGTATAAATTTGGAAACACAAGAGGAGAGATTTTATGAAACTGAAAAAAATAATGTGTCTGCTTTTATGTCTTGTAATGACAATGTCAGCATTTTCCTTTTGCACCTATGCTAAAAGTGAAAAAGCGACAGAACTGAATGAGCTTTTCAAATTCGGTCAGGGCCCTGTAACCGAGGGCTACGCAATTGATTACCGTTATTATTCACCGGTAAAAAAGAATGACACTAAAAAATATCCGCTTGTTATATGGCTTCACGGTATGATGAACGGCAAAAGTGAAGGAGAGCAGCTTAATTATTCTGAAATTTCTCTGTGGGCAAGTAAGGATTATCAGAAACGTTTTAAAGGTACTAAGGGTGCGTTCATTATGGTTCCACGTTCTCTCGAGGAAGAGGGACTCTATTGGTCTGATGAGCTGATTTATCCTCTCAGAAGGGCAATCGATAAATTTATTGCGAAAAATAAAAAGAATATTGATGTTACCCGTATATATATCGGCGGCTATTCAATGGGTGGTAAAATGACACTTAAAATGGCGGTTGCTTACCCTGAAATGTTTGCCGCAATATTCCCTGTATGCCCTGCATGGGTGCCCGGTGAAAAAGCAGCAGCTCAGTTGAAAAATACTCCTATGTGGCTTACAAGCGGCGTTCCCGACCCTCTTGCAAACTATTTTGCTTATGTAACACCTACCTGGAAAAGTATTGTTGCAGCAAGCAACAAGCCCGGAAAGCTTCGCTTCTCAACACTTGGTATAGTGTGCTTTCCTGACGGTAAGCCTACTATTCAAGCACATGAATCCTGGCATGCAGTTATGTATGATATGTTTACCGCAGAAAACGAAAAATATCCCTATATGACCACCGTTGACGGAAACGGTAAGGAGATAACCCTTGAATATCCGAAGGGTATGATTAACTGGCTTTCTTCTCAGAAAAGCAAATTCAACGGTAAGGCTGCAAAAAACAGCGGAAATGATGCTGTTACAGATGAGGGCGTAAAAAAAGGCCTTGACCTGATTGTTGAAACTGTAAGAAACTTTATAGAATATATTTTAAAATAAAGGAGACTCCCTATGCCATACTTATTCACTCACTTCAAAGAAAAACTGACACCTGACGGTGAGCAGGTCTATTTTGCACTCAGTAAAGACGGTTTCAACTGGACAGAGGTCAATGGGGGAGAACCGATTCTTACAAGTACAATGGGTGCTATGGGCTGCCGTGATATTGAAATTGTCCGTATGCGTGACGGCTCATTCGTTATCTTAACAACCGACGAGTGCATCGTCTATAAAATGGATGAAAATTATCAGGTTGACTGGAAAAAGGTCAACTCGACAGGCAGTAAATGCCTTTGTATGTGGAAAACTAAGGACCTTGTGAACTTCTCTGAGCAGAAGAGAATCTACTTCGGCAGAGATGATTTCGGTTGTCTGTGGGCACCTGAGGTGTTCTATGATGAAATAAATGATGAATATATGATTCATTGGGGTTCAACCGTAAAAGAGGATAACTACAGCCATATGTCCATTTACTGCTGTACCACTAAGGATTTTGAAAGCTTTTCAGAGCCGAAGCTCTTCTTCACAAAGGATAATGAAATTCTCGATACCCATATCCGTAAAATCGGTGATACATATCATATGTTCTATAAAAATGCTCACGATCCGTCAATGAATATGCACGCAACTGCAAAGGAGCTTTACGGTCCTTATGAGCATGATAAGGCTTTCGAGGAGTATATGGCAACACTTGAAAAGCCGGGCAGCTATGAAGCACCCACAACTCTCATTCTTCCCGACGGAAGATGGTGCCTTATGATTGACTTCTTCGGTTGCGAAAAGCCCAAAATGGGTTATGTGCCCTTTGTTTCCTCAAAGCCCGGTGACAGCAATTTCACTATGAGTAAGGAAAGCTTCTCTTTCCCTTACGGATTCAAGCATGGCGGTATTGTTGAAATCACCGACGAAGAATATGACAGGGTAGTTGCTCACTACAATTCAAAGTAAAATATAAAGAGCTGTAGACGTTTACAGCTCTTTTTTGATGCAAGGTTATTAATTATAGATTTAACATACTCATTCTCCCTACAGATTTTCAAAAGGAAAACCAGACAGCGGTGAACGACTGTCGGGAGAAAAAACGCAAGAACGAGTAAACAATAAAGCAGACGATTGACTCGCCTTGATTACACCGCTCACGAGCGGAACGATTTATTGCATTTCTTGAAAGCAGAAATATTAATCGCTCAGCTACCGTTACTCAGAGCAACAGAGCTTTAAAATTGTCGATTGGTAATTTCTTTCCTATAGCAGAAGAGGTGAGCAGAAAACGGAACTTAAAGAAATCCATTTCTGCTCACCTGAACGACAATTTTATGGTCTCGGAGTAGTGTGGAGCTGAGCGTGTTTTTGTTTACTTTTGTCACAAACGACAAAAGTAAAAGCCATGCGGCTCGAGCAGATAAAGGTAGAGTTTTGCCTGTATACTGCTCTCCGAGTTTTTATCTGTTTACGGTAAGTCCTGCAATCTGCGGAGCGAAAGCGGTCATATTGTTGAAAAGATAGCTTCCGCTGTTGGTTATTGAAACCTTGTTTTCACCCTTTTCAAGATTCAAAGTGAAGGTTACTGTTTTGAAATTATATCTTGAGAAGGTGTTGCGGCAGTAAACATCCTGACTTTCACCGTTTACGCTGAAGGTTGCATAACGCTCAATAAGGTCAACGTTGTAGGAATGTACACCGCCTTCGGCATTGTTTGCATAGGTGAGAGTAACTCTGTAGTCACCGCTTTCAGGTACGGTTACTGTGAAATCTGCTTTACCTTTTTCGTTGCTGATTGAGTCAATGTAAGTGTTGCCGTATTTGTCGACTGCAAGCTCGGCACCGTCTGAAAGTGTCATATCTTCTGCCTTGATTTCTGCTGAAAAACCGCTCTTTTCAGTTTTTGTGATTGCAATTTCTGAGGGTGCTGAAAGCAGGATTTCGTTAAGTCCTCGTCTGAGATAAACCACATCGTTTTCAGCCTTTACACCGTCAATTACTGCTTTGGCAGTTTCTTCTGTAAGCTTCATTTCATACCAGCCGTCATAAGGTGCAACGGCAAGATATTTTGTGTTCTCCCTGTCATCTGAAAGAACTTCAATCTCACTTTTTTCAATGTCTTTGTAAAGAAGAAGACTGTCAAGAACGTAAGTGCCCTCATTGTGAGTGAATTCAATTATATGACTGCCCATTGAAAGGTCAAGTGTCATTGAATAAAGATTTGTATATTCGCTCTTGATTGTGTTGGAAAGTTTAATCTCTGTTGTCTTTCCGTCAAGGGTAAAGTTTGCCACTGCAAAATCTCGCTGTTCGGGAATTCCTGAATCGTTGTGCTTTCCGTACACGATATCAAGCTTGTATCTGCCCTTTTCGTGAGCTTTTATCTTTATTCTTACACCGTCACCGATTTTTTCAATTCCGCCCACCATACCTTTGAGTTCACCCGTTGTGGCATAAGCACTGTCATAGGTGTAAGCAGTACCGAGAAGTTTTCCATCCTCGAATTCATATCTTACGGGTATGTTCTCGTTACGGATAAGTTCTGTAGCTTCCTTGTGAGGTGTAACTGTAATGAAATAAACGGCATCAGTATCAGTACCGGGAATGTTTATCGTGAGCTTGTTTTTAACATTTGAAGTGAACTGACGGAGAACTATAGGTGCATAAACAGGTGAATTAAGTCCGTTATAGTATACGCATTCCACCTTAACATCAACTTTATCACCCAAGTTTGTCTCCTTAAGATTCTTTATTTCAACAGCACGTGCATTGTCGCTGCCAACTGCAATAACACGGATTTCATCCTTGCTGTCGGTTATGGAAGCAAGACCCTTGTAATCACGTCTCCAGTTGCCGTCGTGCTTGTGTCTGTCTTTGAGAGAATCAACCTTAACTTCAAGACGCTGACCGTCCATTTCAGCATATTTTCTGTAAAGCCACCAGTTGCTGTTGGGAGTATTGTCGTCGGCTGTTGTGTCGTTGAGGTTGTTGGAAAGCCTCCAGTAAGCCATATTGCCGTAGGTGCCTGTGCGCTCAATTTCATAGATGTAATGAATCATCTGCGAGGGATTTCCGCACTGCTCCATTGTGCCGTATTCCGTTACGATAATGGGCAGTTCACTTACACCGTTTTCTTTTTCAATGCGTCTGTAATCGTCAACGTGCATTTTCCAATCGGTTGTTGACCAATCGGCAAGCTCGTGATAAATCATAACCTCAGGCATACAGTCATTTTCTTTGCAGTATGACATAAAGCCTTCAATTTTGCCTGTTTCATAATCGCAGAAGCCGGGACCGCCTATAATAGCATCTTCGTCAAGACTCTTTACAAGGTCATAGGTCATTTTCCAGCCTTCATAGAAATTCTGTCTGCCCACTTCGTCATACTGTGCCCAGCCGTCAACATAGTTTCCGAACCAGATGCCATTGTCACATTCGTTGTAGATGCAGTAAACAAGCTTATCTGCATAAGGCTTATCTTTAAGCTCATTCACCTTTTCACGGACAATGGGGAAGTATACATTTGTTATGTATTCTTTCCAGTCATAAGTGCCTTCTTCACGCATTTTACCGATTTCTTCCCAGGCATAGTACCAGGTGTCAAATGCGTCCTGAAGATAAACAACGATGTAATCGGTTTCAGAAAGCTGATCTTTGAGACGGTCAGCATCACCTGTGGGATGCTGAAGACCGCCGATTACCTTTTGTGAAACGGAGGAAATGTCAAGGCTGTCGGTTATAGCCTCTGAGGGCACACCGGGTTCAGCAAGGCCGTAAAGAAAGCCTGTTGCCTTTGTGGTGATTTCACCGAGAGGCTTTGAAGCGTCAATTTCCAGAACAGGATTCCAGAAAAGAGGCAGATTTTCAATCATTAGAATAAGGGAAATTACAAACGATAAAATTTTAGTCATAGTTTTCTCCTTTGTTCAATCAAATCAAACTTCAGTAAGCCACTTGTGCTCCTTAGCATAAAATCTTGTGGTCTTGTACCAGGGGTCACCGTCAATGTGTCTTATCATCCATACATAGCACATTTCATATCCGGGTGCAACAACCTGCTGGTGGTCAAAGCCGTCAGTGATGAAGCAGGCGCTTCCCTCTGTGCTTTTGAATACATTGTCACCGATAAAGCAGGCACCGAAGCCCTGAGGCTTATCAAACTGATAGTAATACACTTCAGGCTGAGGATGGTGGTGGGGAGGATAGCTTGACCATCTGCCGGGCTGATTAAACACTTCGCCGAGAACCATATTTGAATAGGGTGCATTGTCATAGTCAAAAACGGTTGAGCAGATTCTGTAGCCTGTGCCTTCCCACTGACCCTTGCCGAATTCCTGATAGAGAATATCGTCAGGTGTGTAGAAAACGGGCTTGAAATATCTTTCGTTGTCGGTCTGTTCGATAAGAATTTCTGTGCCTTCCTTTGCAGTTATTGAAACTGCTGTGTTTTTCGGCACGTGAAGACAGTAGGGTGTTTTTTCAAAGGGATTTGCACGCTTTATTTTTTCTGTTTTGCAGTTCCAAGAAATTTCAGCCTCACCCTTTAAAAGAAGGAAAGCAGTTTCGCATTTGTCATCTTCAAGAGTAAGAGTTTCATTTTCCTTGAATCTCTTGATTCTGATTGTCATATTCATTTCCGGCTGAATTTTACCCATTTCGCAAAGGGTCTTTACGCCGTTTTCGTTGAATTCGGGGTAAGCAAACATAAATAACATCTCCTTAATAAATTTTACTTTCCAATTGTACAATATTAAAAAGAATTTTGCAACTGTTTTAAAGTGTTTATTTCCTTGACATCAGTGTCATAAAATGTTAGAATAAATAGAATATATTTTTAGGAGTGGATTTTATATGGGTACAGAGACAAACACCCAGACTAAACCGACTCTGGAACAGAGAATTCTCAAGGTTATCGGAGTCAAAGGTACATTCAAAAAAGACGTTGTTCCTATGATCAACTATAGCAGTGCTAACGTCACAACATCGGGTTCAGGCTATGTTATCAGCCTTTATTTCACCCTTTTCCTTACAGGTGTTGTTGACCTTAAGCCTGAACATGCAGCAATCGTTACATTCATTGCAGGTATATGGGACGCAGTTATTGACCCCTTCATCGGTATCTTAACTGACAGAACACGCTCAAAGTACGGCAGACACAGACGCTACATTCTCTGGGCAATGCCTCTTTATGCTGTAAGCTTTGCTCTTTTGTGGAATTCATACGGTCTTAACGGCAGAGAAAGACCTATGCAGGCAGTTGTGTATTTCACGATAGTATATGTGCTTTACAAAACGGCTTACTCGTTCGTTGATGTTCCCCACGTTGCAATGCTTCCTGAGCTTGCTCCCGACTATGACCTGAGAACACAGTATAACTCAGTGGGCTACATCTTCAACTCAGTAGGTATGTTCCCGTCTTTCGTGCTTGCTATGGCTGTTCTTGCAATTTTCGGCTTCAGCGATCCTGAAAAGGGTGCAGAATTCCCCATGCTTCTTGTTGGTATTATCCTTGCGGCGGTATACGCAGTCTGTCTTGTACATACCTTCAGAAAGGTAAGAGAAAAGCCGTCTCTTGACCTTAAGCTTGAAAAGTTTGACTTCAAGTATTTCCTTCAGGAATATGCTCTTGTTGTTAAAAATAAGGCATTCAGACAGTATTTCTTTATGAGCCTTAGCTATAACATTGCTGTTAACTTCTAGGGTTCATCACTTGTATTTTATATCAGATACATTGCACGTCTTATCAGACTTTACGGTCTTTTCACAACAATCGAAGGTGCAGCAGAAACTTCAGCCTTCCCCTTTAACTATGCAATTACAATGAAGCACGGCAAAAAGAAGTGTGCATATTTCGTTACACCGCTTATGCTTTTAGGCTTTGCAGTCTGTCTGTTTATGAATCCCACAGATGAAAACAGCAACTCAGCTATATGGGTTATTATTCTTATGCTTACTGCTGTGCTGTATCCCTTCGGTAAATCAGGTATCGGCTATACTTCAACAAACATCTTCCCTGACATTTCCGATATTGACGAAGCTATCACAGGCAGAAGACGTGAGGGTGTTATCGGTACCTTCAACACACTTATCAAGACCTGCGTTTCAACCTCAGTACAGAGCCTTGTGCTTGTAATTCTCGGTGTGTTCGGTCTTGAAACAGGCAGTGCCGTTACAGAATATGAAAAGACAACAGGTCTTCTTTATGCACAGTCTGACAGTGCACTTTTAGGTGTACGCCTTTGTGTTGTTATTGTTCCCATTGCATTTACACTTCTATCACTCTTCCTTCTCCGTAAGTTCCAGATGAACAAGGAGGATCACAGACTTATCTGTGCCGCAGTTGCAACAAAGCATAAGTACGGCAGCGTTACTCTCACAGAAGAGCAGATCAAGGTTGTTGAAGCTATTACAGGTCAGAAGTATCAGAATACATGGCTCGGCAAGGATAACGGTGCAGAATATCATCCTCTTGAAATCAATGAAGACGGCGACTATGTTCTCCTTCTCGAAATTGAAGAAGAAATGAAAAAAATCAGAACAGCTAAAGCAAACTGAAAGGAGAAAACACAATGAACACAAAAATTGACATTACTCAGAAAGAACCCGCAAAGAGAGAAAAGAACTGGAAAACATCTCTCATTGACGCTCTTTTCTACACAGTTCAGTGGACATGGGGCCTTCCCGTTAACCTTGTTGGCGGACTTATGTTCTTCTACTTCACAAAAATCAAGGGCTACCGCTGGCAGCACTTCGGCTATTCAAAAATCGTTTATATGCCCTGGAACGGCGGCGGACTTTCAATGGGTCTTTTCATCTTCATCAAGGATAACCCGAAGAACAAAAAGTGGAGCTACAACTGCAGAATCCACGAATACGGCCACACATGGCAGTGCCTTCTTCTCGGCCCTCTTTACTATCTTGTAATTGCGCTTCCCTCAATTATCTGGTGCAACTGCTTCAAGGGCTACAGACAGAAGAATCAGGTTCCCTACAGTGCAGTTTACTGTGAAAAGTGGGCAGACCTCTGGGGTCAGAAATTCAGCGGTATGATTCAGGCTCCCGACTTCAACCACACCTCACTTCTTAAGGAAGAAGAAAAAGCTGAATAAAAATTATCTCCCGATTCAACTGTGAAAGTTAGTCGGGAGCTTTTTCTTTTTCATAGCAGAGTAATAAAAGAATTGCTTTTGTACAAATAGAACAAAGATATTCTCTGTTATTGCCATTGATTTAAGAATACATATTATTGTATAATTTAATGTGGTAAAGAATAAAATCAATTGTATTATAAAGGAAGTGGAATTAATGAAGCTTGCAGTTTTAGGCGGTGGCGGTGTCCGTTCACCTTTTCTTGCCAAGTCGATTGCACTCGGAGCAAAGGAAATCGGAATTACCGAAACCGTGTTTATGGATAATAACGAGGAGAAGCTTTTTACATACGGAAAAATCGCAAAGAGAATTTCAGAGATGATTTATCCTGAGCTTAAGTTTTCTCTTACAAGTGATGCTGAAGAGGCTCTGAGAGATGCTGATTTTGTAATCACAACAATCCGTGCAGAGGGTGATGAGGGCAGAGTTTTTGACGAAAGAACAGCTCTTAATGAGGGCGTTCTCGGTCAGGAAACAACAGGTGCAGGCGGTTTTGCAATGGCGCTCAGAAGCATCCGTACCCTGACTGAATACTGTGCACTTGCCGAAAGGGTTGCAAAAAAAGATGCTCCCGTTTTCAACTTCACTAATCCAAGCGGTCTTGTGACTCAGGCTCTTCGCACAATGGGCTTTAAAAATGTTTACGGTGTGTGCGATGCACCAAGCGGCTTTCTCCGTCAGCTTCGTGAAATCACAGGCGAAAAGGAGCTTAACTTCGACTGCTACGGTCTTAACCATCTTTCATGGTTCAGAAATCTCAATATAAACGGTGTTGATGCCACAGAGCTTGTAATGAATCACCCTGATTTTTATAAAAAGACAGAGATGCGTCTTTTCAACGAGGATATTCTGAAGCTTTCAGATTACGATTTACCCAATGAATATCTCTATTTCTATCACTACAGAGATAAGGCGGTGAATTCTGTTCTTTCGAGCAGTGAAACAAGAGGGGAGACTATTCTCAAAATCAATAATCATATGCTCCTTGAAATGCGTACAATCGACATTGAGGGTGATTTTGAAAAAGCCTTCCATTGCTTTATGCGTCACTACGCAATGAGAGAGAACAGCTATTTCTCCATTGAAACAGGCAAGGTAAGAGAAGAAAAGTTCCCTGTACCCACTGCTGAGGAATATGTAAAGCAGCCCGATAACGGCGGTTATGCAGGCGTTGCTCTTCAGTTCATAAAGGCAAAGACAACGGGTGAAAAGGTTGATATGGTGCTTTCAATTCCCAATGACGGTGCAATTGATTTTCTTAAAAATGAAGACGTGTGTGAGCTGACCTGCACCGTTGACAAAGACGGTGTGCATCCTCACAGAATTGAGAATATTCCCGAAATGCAGAAGAATCTCATTCTCTCAGTAAAGCACTATGAAAACCTTACCGTAGAGGCAATTATCGAAAGAGACAAGGCAAAGGCTGTGAAGGCTCTTACGGTTCATCCTCTTGTGCTGTCTTATCCCATTGCAGTAAAGCTTGTTGATACATACTATGAAAAATATAAGTCATACACAGGAGAGTGGAAAAGCTGATGGAAGTTATTTATGAAAAAAACTTAATTCTCACTCCCGAAAATGAAAAGACCAATGTTCCTCTTGAGTTTTTTGTTGATGGTGATTTTTCAAAGCTTGAAATTTTCTACGAATACACTCCGAAAATTCTTGAGGACAGAGAAAAAAGTCTTATTCTCATTGATGAAAACATCAGAAGAGATGCAGGTGAAAACTATTCGGAATACACCTCAAGAGAGGAATATCTTCCCCTTAAAAACCACGTAACGGTTTCTCTTGATTCACCTTCAGATTATGTGGGTGCTGCACACAGACACGGCAACCGTCAGCACCTTATTATAAGTGAGGATTTTTCTTCCGTAGGCTTTGAAAAAAGCAGAATTGAAAAAGGAAAATGGACTCTTACACTTAACGTTCACGCTCTCATTACGGATAAGGTTGACTGCAGCGTAAGAATTGAAGGAGGGAATGCATAATGAAAAAGTGGTATCCCTGCGAGCTTCATTGTCACACAGTTCACAGTGACGGCGACTTCACTGTGGAAGGACTTATTGCATCGGCGAAAGAGCGTGGTCTTAAAGGCATCTGCCTTACCGACCACAACACCTATTCAGGCAGAGAGGAAGCTGCAAAAGAGAAAGACCTGGTTATACTTCAGGGCATTGAGTGGACAACTTATTTCGGCCATATGCTTGTTCTCGGAGCTGATCGCTTCGTTGAGTGGCGTGATGCAGTGCCCGAAAATATTGACGAAAAAATGAAGCAGGTGCATGCTGCAGGCGGTCTTGTAGGCATAGCACATCCCTTCCAGCTTGGCACACCAATCTGTACAGGCGGACGTTGGGACTTCAGGGTTCAGGATTTCTCACTTGTAAACTATATGGAAATATGGTCTGAGGGTGAGCCTCTTATGAACACAGCTAACAGAAGTGCAAGAAAAATGTGGCACGAAAAGCTTTCTGAAGGCTTCAGAATCGCTCCCTCAATGGGCAGAGACTGGCACCGTGCCGAAAGAAATATCCGTAAGGGAGCCTGCACCTATCTTCTTTGTGAGGGCGAAAGCCTTACCTCAGAGGGTATGAAGGACGCAATTGAAAGGGGCAGAACGTCTGTTTCTGCAGGGCCTCTCTTTTATTTCACTACTGACAATGGTGAAACCGTAGGTGATGAAATTCCTGAGGGTGAAAGAAGCTTTAAGTTTACAGTAGACAGTGAACGCTTTGATTCAGTCGGCTTTGATTATGAAGTGGTTCCCGAAAGAGTAGTGCTTTATACGGATAATCTTAAAATTGCGGCAGAATGTAAAATAAACGAAGAAATCAGCATAAGCCTTAAGAAGGGCTATTACACAGCGGAGCTTTACGGCAGAATAGGTGACAGTGAAAACGACCTGATTGCCTTTACTGCACCGATTTATGTAAGATAAAGGAGAAATGACAATGGAAAACAAAGCAATTGATACTGAAAAACGCTATGTCGGTGTCAAGGAAACCCTGATTTACGGCATTGCAAACGGCGGTCAGTGCATCGGCTATAATATGGTCAGAGCACAGCTGACCTTCTTTCTTGTAACTGTTTTCGGTGTTCCTGCCGGTGCAGTTTCAATGATGATTCTTCTTATGGGCTTCTGGGATGCCTTCAATGAGCCTCTTATGGGTACAATTGTTGACAGAACAAGAACCCGTTACGGAAAGCTCAGACCTTATCTTATTTTTGTGCCGATTTTCCTCGGCATTGCAACCGTTGTATTTTTCGGCGGTGCAGAATTCCTCAAGAATGTTGAGTCAACAACAGTAAAGATTATTTATATGTCTGTTACATATTTTGTCTGGGAATTCTTCTACACAATCGGTGACATTCCCTTCTGGGGTCTTTCAGCAGCAATTTCACCTTCACCCATTGACCGTTCAAGAGTTATCAAGTCAGCAAGACTTATTTCAGGTATCATCGGCGGTATTCCCGGAATTATGATTACCGTTTGTATTGACCTTAGTAAAAACGGTGTAATTCCCTTCTCGCTTTCACAGGTGTTTATGTTCCTCGGTGTCTTTGCAGGTACTGTGGGTATGTTCCTCTTCTCACTTGCAGGAACAATGACAAAGGAAAGAGTTGTTCAGAGTTCAGATGAACCCGGTCTTATTGACTGCTTTAAATATCTCTTCAAGAATAAGCCCCTTCTGCTTATTGTGCTTTCATCAATTCTTGCAACAGTAGGCGGTATCGGCGGCACATTCACAACTTACTACTACACACTTTCTCTCGGAATTGCCAGTCTTTCACTTCTTGCAGGTCTTCCGGGTACAATCATGAACTTTGTCGGCTTCGGTACCCTCAGCAAGCTTGAAAAGCGTTTCAGCTCAAGACAGCTTATTTACGGCGGTGTATTTGCCAACGCAATTACTGCAGTTGTGATTTTCCTTATCGGTGCAAAGTTCTATACCAACCCTGCAGTTATAGTTCCTCTTCTTGCAATTCAGGGCACAATCAACGGTTATATTACCTCAATCAATGCAGTTATTCCCACAAAGATGATTGCAGAAACCGTTGACTATATGGAATGGAAAACAGGTGAAAGAGGCGAGGGTATGTCATTCTCACTTCTCACCTTCATCAGTAAGCTTACAGGCTCTCTCAGCTCTGCAATCGCAACAGCTATCATTCCGATTATCGGTCTTCAGGAAGTGGGTCAGGATATGGTGCTCAACGAAGCTTCAGGCATCAATACCCGTTTCTGGCTCTGGGCTCTCATTACTGCAATTCCTGCAGTGCTTGGTCTTATTCAGCTCATTCCCTATCATTTCTATGACCTTGAGGGTGAAAAGCTTCAGACCATTCAGAGAGAAATCAAAGAGCGCAGAGAAGAAAACGCAAGAAAAGTTTCAGCTCAGTAAGGAGGAAGAATTATGGAAAAGAACTGTCCGAAATGCGGAAAAAAGCTCGGTCTGTTTTATATAAAGGAAACCTGCTCAGACTGTGGCTGTAACCTTATGTATTACAATATGGAAAGCCGTCTTGAAGAGGATCATCTCAAGGCTGAGGCAGAGTTTCAGAAGCTTGATGAAATCAAGGCGAAGCTTACAAAATTTTTACCTAAAAAGAAATAAAATATGATTGCAGAAGACAGGGGACGGTTCTCTGTCTTTTGCAATATGCGGACAGGCGGACGGCCAATGTCCGCCCCTACGGTAGAATTATGATTACTTAAGGAGGCTGTTTTATATGAAAGCCACAATTTTAATTGACAACATTGCAAAATCACCTCTTAAGGATGAATGGGGACTTTCTGTCTTTATTGAACACGAGGGAAAGAAAATTCTTCTTGACACAGGTGCAAGCTCTCTTTTCAGAAGCAACGCAAAAAAACTGGGAGCCGACCTTTCTGACGTTGACTGTGCGGTGCTTTCCCATGCACATTATGACCACGCTGACGGAATGGAAGAATTCTTCAACCATAACAGTAAAGCAAAGTTTTATCTCAAAGAAGAGTGTAAGGAAAACTGCTACGGCAGAAGGTTCATCTTTTCAAAGTATATCGGCATTAAAAAAGGAATTCTCAAAGGCTTCAGCCACAGAATTGAGTATGTAAAAGGTGACACCGAAATTGAAAAGGGTGTTTATCTCATACCCCATAAAACAGAAAATCTGGAAGCTGTGGGCGAAAAGGCAGGTATGTATAAGCGCATAAATAAAAAGTGGGTGCCTGATAATTTCGACCACGAGCAAAGCCTTGTTGTGGACACGGAAAAAGGTCTTGTTATTTTCAACAGCTGCTGCCACGGCGGTGCAGACAATATTATAAAAGAGGTTGCTTCAACCTTCCCCGAAAAAAGAATTTATGCAATTGTGGGAGGCTTTCATCTTTATAAGTCAACTGACAGTGAGGTGCTTGCTCTTGCAAAGAGAATTGAAGAAACAGGCATAGAGATGGTTTATACCGGTCACTGTACAGGAAACAGAGCATACGGCATACTGAAAGAAAATCTCGGTGAAAAATGCAGTCAGCTTTCGGTGGGACTTGTTATTGAGGTTTGATGTAAAGAAAAAAACTTTACAAAATTGGGCACCCATATCTGATAGTATGAAGTAACTTGTGTGTCACCCAAGGAAATACCCTTTTCTTCAGTAAACACAAGGGTTTAAGCTTTTTGAATAAGCAGAGAGGTCAGGGTGAAGGGCACCCAAAAGGCACCCTGAGGTCACTCTGAGGGCAACAATATAATAATATAAATAATGTAAATAATATAAGAATATATATAGGGACAGAAAAAAGCTTTTTCAGCTGACCTTTTATAGAAAATCAGGTGAATTTAAAATGAGTAAAAAGACAATAAGCGATGAGCTGTTTTCATTAAAGGACGAAGGCTACAAGAAATTCCAATGCGCTCTTATGCCTACGGTGAATCCTGAAAAAGTTATCGGTGTACGCACACCTGAGCTTCGTAAGCTTTCAGAAAGACTTTGGAAAGAGGGCAGGGCAGAGGAGCTTATGAAAAATCTGCCTCACACCTATTATGAAGAGGATAACCTTCACGCAGCTTTTATTGAAAAGATAACCGATTTCGACAGATGTATAGAGGAGCTTGACCGTTTTCTGCCCTTTGTTGACAACTGGGCAACTTGTGATATGATGAATCCGAAGGCACTGAAAAATGACCGTGAGAGGCTTCTTTCGAAGGCTTATGAGTGGATGGAAAAAGAAGACACCTACACCGTAAGATACGGCATAGGCGTTCTTATGAGGCATTTTCTCGGTGATAACTTCTCTTTGGAATATGCCGAAAGGGTAGCTTCGGTGAAAAGTGACGAATACTATGCAAGGATGATGGTTGCCTGGTACTTTGCCGAAGCTTTAAGCAGGCAATATGACCTCATTCTGCCCTTTATAAAAGAAAGGCGACTCAGCTTATGGGTTCACCGAAAAGCCATTCAGAAGGCAGTGGAAAGCAGAAAAATAAGCACCTCTCAGAAAGAGGAGCTGAAAAAATACAGATAAAAGAAAAAAGCAGGTTATGTACCTGCTTTTTATTTTGCT
>JAZRJR010000106.1:0-2221 GCA_045645885.1 Acutalibacteraceae bacterium
TCCCACAATCAAGAGTCATCAGCTTATAAAAGAAAAATGGCTGGAACCTTCTTCGGAAATTGAGCCGTAAAATGAAAAGAATTATGTTTGTCTGCCACGGCAATATCTGCCGTTCACCTATGGCTGAGTTTGTTTTCAGAAAAATGATAAATGAAAAGGGGATTGGTGACACCTTTGTTGTTGCTTCCTCTGCCACAAGCACCGAGGAAATATGGGGCGAAGTGGGAAATCCCGTTTATCCCCCTGCAAAGAAAGAGCTTCTTAAGCACGGTATCACCTGCGAAGGAAAAAGAGCCGTTCAGCTTAAAAAGAGCGACTATGATAAATATGACCTTTTTATTGCTATGGACAGTATGAATGTGCGAAATATTATGCGGATTTTCGGCTCAGATAAAGAGGGGAAAGTGAGCAGGCTTCTTGACCTCACAGATTACAAACGTGATGTTGCCGACCCTTGGTATACGGGCAGATTTGATGTTACTTACAGTGATATTGAAAAAGGCTGCACAGCGCTTTTAAAGGAGCTTAGTGATGATTGAACTTGCAAGGATACTGAAACTCCCTGAAAAGCTTATAAATGAGCTTTGTATGCTCAACACAGAAGAAGTGATCACTCTCTCTGAAAAGTGCCTTGAAAAAGGCTTTTCAGTCCTTAGCCGAAAGAATGACGTTGAGCGGCTCGGTGTGATTCTCTGTTGTGCATTGAAAGCAAAAGAGCAGTATGAGAAAATGGGAATTTCAGATGAAATATATTATCACACAATGTCTGATATAAAAATCTGGTGTGACAACAATAAGGGTAAGGGACTTAAGAATTACGGCTGGATAAGCAATCACATGAGGTGTGAGCTTTTCCGTCTGGGAAGACTTCAGTTTCAGGTTTATCCCTGCAGAAATAAAACTCTGCTTTACAAAAAGCTTCCCTTTGCTTACGGTGAAAACCTCATTTATGTACATATCCCTCAGGGTGAAAAGCTAAGCTTCGATGAGTGTATAAAGTCTTTCAGAATGGCTGAAGAGTTTTTCAAAGAGTATTTTCCGCACTATAACTACAGATATTACTTTTGCGAAAGCTGGCTTTTATATGAGGGCAACAGAGATTTTATGAAAGCGGACAGCAATATCCTTAAATTTTCTTCAATGTTTACTCACGCCTACAGTGTGAAAATTGATGAGCAGTCAATAGAGAGAATTTTCGGCAAACGAAGGCTTTTTAAAAAGAACTATCCTGAAAATACAAGCCTTCAGAAAAGCGCCAAGGCATATATGCAAAAAGGCGGAAAGCTTGGCGTAGGTATTGGTTATATTGACAAAAGCCGCACCTGATTTTTGTGGTGTGGCTTAAATTTTTTTAATAGAAATTTTTTCGGTTATATGTTATTATTGTTTTATAAAAAAGGAGGAATTACTATGAAAGCAATTTTATCGGGAATTATGTCAGTTATTATGATGTTAGCATCCTTCCTCGGCATTTACGCTCCGAAGGCAGACCTTGAAAAAGACAAGTGGAACACCAACTATACCTATGTTTTTGTTCACGGACTTATGGGGTGGGGTGAATATGACACAGTTTATAAGCTGATGCCTTATTGGGGTATGTTCGGCGGCGACCTTATGAAGTATCTCAGAAAGCAGGGCTACGATGTGCACGGTGCATCTGTTGCAGCAACAAAGAGTGCATGGGACAGAGCCTGCGAGCTTTATGCTCAGCTGACAGGTACTGTTGTCGACTACGGAAAGGCACACAGTGAAAAGTGCGGTCACGAACGCTTCGGCACAGACTATACAGGTAAGGCACTTATTGAAAAGTGGAGCGCAGAGGATAAAATCAACCTTCTCGGTCACTCCTTCGGCGGTGCAACAATAAGAACATTTGCTCATCTGATGGCAAAGGGTGATGCTGACGAAATTGCAGCCACAGACAAAAAAGAAATCTCACCTCTTTTCACCGGCGGTAAGGAAGACTGGATTTACAGTATGACTGCTCTTGCAGCACCTCACAACGGTACATCCTCATACAATACGGGTGAGGTTGAGCTTGACGAAAACGGTGAAGAAAAAATGGCAGATTACGATACTGCCGCTTACGATATGTACATCGACCACGCTCTCGAGCTTAACAAAAAGCTTACTATAAGCAACAAGACCTACTACTTCTCAATTCCCTGCTGTATGACAACTCAGAATGAAGAAGGAAACTGGGTACCGGACGAAAACAGAA
>JAZRJR010000107.1:0-10417 GCA_045645885.1 Acutalibacteraceae bacterium
TGCGGCGGTGCTGACTTTTGGCGAAAATGTGGGTTTGATTCAGCCTACAACTACCACCGCGGCACCCACAACTACGCAAGCACCCACCACAACCGAACCGCCACCACCTCATATCACTTCAACTGCCACAATACGATCTGCAGGTGACGTGCTTATTCACATACCAATTTACCAGGCGGCAAAAACGGCTGACGGCTACAACTTCGACAACATTTTCACTTATACGGAAAGTCTTATTGAAGACAGTGACTATTTTGTAGCTAACCTTGAAACTGTTCTTGCCGGTTCAGGTAAGCCCTACAGCGGTTTTCCACGCTTCAATTCACCCGACGGGATTGCAGATTCACTTAAAAAGGCGGGTGTTGACTGTCTTCTCACCGCCAACAACCACACCTTTGACAAAAACTATGACGGCGTTATCCGCACACAAAAGGTGCTGAAAGAAAAAGGCTTTGCTTACACGGGTACAAGAAAGAGCGAGGAAGATAAGAAGTATCTTATTGCAAAGGTGAATGACATCAACTTCGGTATTCTTTGTTATACCTTTGAAACACCGTCATCAGGCGGAAAATCTCTCAACGGTATTTCCGTTGACAGCAAGACTGCACCTCTTATAAATTCATTCAAGCCCTCAGATCTTGCCCCCTTCTATGAAGACCTTTCTTCTCAGATGAAGAAAATGAAGAAAAAGGGTGCTGAGGTCATTACCGTATACATCCATTGGGGTGAGGAGTATCAGCTCACACAAAACGCAAAGCAGACGGAAATTGCACAGAAGCTCTGCGATATGGGTGTTGACGTAATCATCGGCGGTCATCCCCACGTTGTTCAGCCCGTTGATTTGCTCACTTCAACAGATAAAAAGCATAAGACAGTCTGCGTATACTCTCTCGGCAACGTGCTTTCAAATCAGCGCAGAGCCTATATGGGACTTAAAACAGGCCATACGGAAGACGGTCTTGTTTTCGAAATGACCTTTTCAAAATACAGCGACGGTAAAGTTGTTTTTGAAAGCGTAAAAAGCATCCCCACCTGGGTACACGTTTACTCATCGGGAGGCAAAAAGGTATATAACATTGTGCCTCTTTCAAAGAATATGGACAGTAAGGCTGAAAAACTGGGACTTAACAAGTCTGCAGACGGTCTGAGACAGGCAAAATCTTCATATGAAAGAACAATGGCAATTGTAAAGACCGGTACGGACAAGTGCAACAAGTACCTGAAATCAAAGGAAGTTGTTGTAAATTAAAAACATTAGCAAGGCAGGTGAAAAGCTCTGAAAAAGGTAAATCTTAAAACTGACCACCTCATACTTATTTATTCATTCACAATACCAGCCCTGACGGTGCTTTTAAGCTTCGCCTTTAAGGAGCTTGCACCATTTGGCGGACGAAGCATAATTTCAATGGACGGCTTTTCACAGTATTATCCCATGCTGATGAATATGAGTGAAAGCCTTAAAAACGGTGAGGTATTCTACAGCTTTTCGGGAGCTCTCGGTTTCAATCTCTGGGCGCAGAATGCTTACTACACAAACAGTCCCCTTTGGCTGCCGCTTTATTTTCTTCCCCACAGTTTTCAGCCTCTTGCAATCGATTTGATTGTTATTCTGAAATTTGCTCTTGCGGGACTTTTCTTTGCTTTTTTCCTCACAAAAACAGGCAAGGAGAAAAATCAGAAAAAACGTTTTTTCCTTTATACTGCGCTTTCTGTCTCTTACGCATTAAGTCAGTATATGTTAGCCTTTATAAATCAGCTGATGTGGACAGATGTGATAGTACTTCTGCCTCTTGTGATTCTCGGTTTTCATGAGCTTTGGGGAAAAGACAGAATCTCTCTTTATGTAATCACTCTTTTCATTTCAATATGGAGCTGTTTTTATATAAGCTATATGGTGTGTCTTTTCCTTTGTCTTTACTTCCTTTATCTTGCATTCAAAGAAAAGCATACACTCGTACACATAATCAAAAAAGGTGTGCTTTTCACCTTCTCCTCTCTTGCTTCAGGCGGAATGGCAGCGGTAGTGCTTCTGCCAACGGTTAAAGCACTTTCTCTCACAATGGCAAGTGATATGGGCTTTTCGGGAGGACTTCAGATAAAGTATACACTTTTTGAGCTTTTCCGTCAGCTTCTGCCTTTTCAGAAAATCTCACTTGAATACGGCGCACCGAATCTTTATTGCTCCGTGTTTGCGCTTGTTCTTATGACGGTATACTTCTTCCTTAAAAAGGTGCCGAAAAGGGAAAGACTTGTTTCATTTTTATTTTTCTTTTTTATGCTTATTTCAATGAGCGTAAATATAGGTGAATTCATCTGGCACGGCTTTCATTTTCCGAATCAGCTGCCTGCAAGACAGAGCTTTCTTCTGATTTTTCTTGTTCTTTCCATAGCTTCAAAGGGTGGAGAAAATCTGAAAATGAAAAACAACAAAATCATAAGCGGAATTTCTGTTACCGCTACGGTATGCGTGGCTCTGAGCTTTTTCACCGTCTTTCAGGCTAACACCTGGGCAAGCAGACTGGATTCTCTTCAGAGATATGAAAGCTCCTTTGAAATAGTGAAAGAAAATATAGACGAAGACAGCTTTTACCGTATGGCGTGGACGGCGGAGAAAAAGAACAATCTGCCTCAGCAGCATACCTATAACGGTATCTGCTATTACTCCTCAACAATGACGGCAGACGCATATAATTTCTTTCAGAATCTCGGAATGGAGCGTTATGCACTCAATGTAAGCACCCATTATACAGGCACACAGATGACAGACGACCTTTTCGGTATAAAATATGTGCTGAAGGAAAAGCTTATTTATGAAAACGAAAATGAGCGTCTGAGTGTAACGGAAAACGAGGATGCATTGCCTCTCGGTTTTCTTTCGGAAAGAGAGGTGCTGAGCCTTGACCTTTCGGAATATGAAAAGGGAAGTGAAGCACAGAAGGCGATTTTCAATTCAATTGTAAAAGACGGCAGCGAAAGCTATGATGAAGCAATAAGCTATCTTCATAAAAACGGATTCAACATAACAGAGTTTGACACAGACCTTATAAAAGGTACGGTGAAAGCCGAAAAAGACGGTGTAATGCTTTTTTCAATTCCCCATGATGAGGGTTGGAAAATAAGTCTTGACGGTGAAAATATACCTGCACAAAAAGCGGCTGGATATCTGCTCAGCTTTGATATAACAGAGGGTGAACATGAAATAGAGCTTTCTTATACTGTGCCGGGTATAAAGAGCGGTGCAATTATAAGTCTGATTTCACTTCTGGTCTTTGTAAGCTTTGCAATCTATAAAAGAAAGAAGCAGTTCTGAGTTTTTTCAGAACTGCCTTTTTATTGAGATGAAGCGGGAAACGTGGGGCGCCGACCACCGAAGAGCTTCCACGGAAGCTCTTCGGTGCCGCAAGCGAAAAACGCTTTGCGTTTTTTCGCTTGCGTTCACGAATGAAATTCGTGAGTCGGCGCCCCTGCTCACTTTCGGTTAAAAATAAAATTTGCATAAAAACGCATAAAGAGATAATACTAAGCATAGGTTTACAACACAGATAAGTTTTGTAAAACAAAGCCAAAAAGGAGATATCTCTATGAAAAAAGCAATTTCTTTGATTCTTGCAATCGGTGTTGTGGTTGCACTTTTCACACTTGCCGCCTGCGGTGATAAAAACATGGATGATGTTACATCAATGCTCGATGACGGTGCAACCATGATGAGTGACCTTGGTGAAGACCTTTCCGAGAATCTTTCTGAAGCACTTTCTGATGAAAGCACAGAGGGTCTGACCGAGGACACCACAGAAGAGCTCACAGGTGACGTGACAGATGTGACAGATGAAACCCGAAGCGGTCTTATTGCAGAATAAAAAAAGAGCCGCAAGGCTCTTTTTTTAATATGTAATTGTGTAGTCCTTTTCAAATGAGATTTCACAGCTTGCGTCGTGTGTGCCGAACATATTTACTGTCATGTCCATAATAAGAGGTGTTGTATAGTTTGCCCAGGTCATATTGCCGGTTGCTTTGTCAATCTTACATTTGAGTACGCAGTTGAAATATTTGCAATCAAATCTTTCGATCATTTTGCCGTATTCGTTGTTGGTCATATCGCCCATTTCAATTACGTCAAAGCCTGCACCGACACCCTTGCCCTGAACGGGATTGGTTTCGTCGATAACCCTGATCATAATTTCATATTCTGTTCCGTTGTCTGTGCATGTAGCTTCAACAACGTCAGCTTCTGTGAGCATGCTTGTATAATCCTGACCGGGAACGATGAATTTTTCCTTGATAAGCTCAGGTGTGTCATAAATCTGAGGCTCAAGGTCATCACCCATAAACTTGGGGATGATTGTGCTTGCAAGTGACTTGAGTGCGCCGGGCATAACAAGTGTTTCTTCGTTCATTTTTCTGTATTCATAGTTCTTTACAACCTGAGTCGCATTTGTCTTTACTTTGTTTGCACTGTCGTTATAAAGCTTAAGGATTTCAGCAGCTGTCTTTTCACCGTTTGAAGCCTGGGGAGCAGTTGTGGCTTCTTCACTGCCGTTGTTTTCAACGGGAGCCTGAGTGGTGGGAGCGGTTGTGGGCTGAGTGGTGGGTGCTGTTGTGGGAGCAGTTGTGGCAGGGGCATTTACTGCGGGCGCCTCTTCATTTACTGCAGGGCTTGTGATTGAGCCGAAGAAATAACCGCCTGTAAAAAGCATAACAATTGAAAGCGCAATTGCAATACCTTTCACGAGTTCATCGCTGAGGGAATCTGATACGCTTTTGAAAAAGTCTTTCATGATTAACTTCCTTCCGTTTTTATGTTCTTTTTTCCATTCTATTACATTTTCGACAAAAAAGCAAGATAAACTTTTATCTCTTTTCAAAGTCTGACGCAGGGTGCTTACACCAGGGACAGATAAAATCTTCGGGTAATTCCTCACCCTCATATACATAGCCGCATATTCTGCAGACATACCCCTTGGGCTTCTGCTCTTCGGGTCGGGGCTTTATGCTTCTCTGATAATAGCTGTAGGTGACAGTTTCATCGCTGTTTATAATACCGCTTTCCGTGATTTCGCAGATGAACATTCCGTGAGTATCAAGGTCAACATAGTCTGTGACCTTAAGGGAAATAAAGGTATTGATATAATCGTTCAGAACAGGCAGTCTGTTTTCGCTGACGGAGTATGAAATCTCTTTAAATTTATCCTTATCCCTACCGCTCTGAAAGCCGAAGGTGCTGAATATAGAGAAGGGTGTTTTTGTTGTGAGACAGTTCACATTGAGAACACCTGTTTCTTTGATTATGGTGTGAGAATAATTCGATTTGTTGATTGTGACTGCAACACGGTTGGGCGTGTTGGTGACCTGTGTAACGGTGTTTACAATAAGTCCGTTAGGCTTGCCGTGGAGAGAGCTTGTCACAAGAAATAAACCGTAAGGGATGCTGAAAAGAGATTTGTTATCATCTCTTGTTGCTTTAATCTGAGTTGCTTCCATTGAAATTCTCCTTTATTACTTTATTTTACAGATACATAATTTTAATCTTTTTTTCTTGAAAATATGCAGCCGCAGTAATCCTGTCTGTAAAGTCCGTATTCCTTTGAAAGAAGAGTGCTTTTTTTGTAACCCTCTTTCTTCTTGAAGTCTGAGGGCAAGTGCTTCACCCCGTACTCCTCAGCAAGTCTTTCGCCGATTTCATTTATCTTCTGTGCGTTCTTGAGAGGACTTATGGAAAGGGTGGTGGTGAAGTAGTCAAAGCCGCCCTTCCTTGCATATTCTGCCGCCTCAGAAAGTCGCAACTCATAGCACCTGAAGCATCTTTCTCCGCCTTCTTTTATGCTTTCAAGACCCTTTACGGTGTCATAAAATTCTTTGGGATCAAAGGGTCCTTCAATGAAAGAGACAGGATTTTTAAATTCCATTTCTTCTATAAGTCTTTTCTGCTCTTCAACTCTTTTGAAATATTCCTCTTCGGGATAGATGTTCGGATTGTAATAGAGAAGAGTTATGCTGAAATATTCAGACAGATAAGAAAGACAATAGCTGCTGCAGGGTGCACAGCAGGAGTGAAGAAGCAGAGAAGGTACAGTGCCGTTTTTCGTGTTTTCTTCAATGAGTTTGTCAAGTTCTTTTTGAAAGTTCCGCAAAATGAACCCTCCTTTGGTTAAAACAAAAATCGTCGGCATAAGCCGACGACTTTTGAAGGAATTTGAATGAGGCAACTATGAAAATGAAAAGTTATCATTTCTTTGTTACGAGACAATATTACCCTTTTTGTCTTAAATCGTCAACACTTTGAATTATTTGTTTACAACATATTAACAAAATTTGTCGCTTTTCTATCACTTTTGTTACAGAGTGTTTTTATTTAAGCTCATCAACAGCTTTTTTGAGATTTTCCATTGCCTTTTCAACTGTTGCTCTGGGGCAGGCAAGAACAATTCTCTGGAAAAGCTCTGAGCTTTCACCGAAGATGTGACCGCTGTCAAGCCAGAGCTTAGCCTTATTCACTATGAAATCATTGAGTTCATCCTTGTTCATTCCGAGGCCTGAGCAGTCAAGCCATGCAAAGTATGTGCCCTGAGGCTCGATGAGCTTTATTGAGGGAAGATTTTCTTTAATGAAATCTCTTACATAATCAAGGTTAGCTCTGATATAAGCGAAGCATTCCTTATACCATTCTTCACCGCCCTCATAAGCAGCCTTTGCAGCAATGATACCCATAGCGTTGCTGCAGGTGTGACCTGCTGCAAGAACTTCTTTTTCATAGAGCGCTTTTGTTTCCTCACCGGGGATTACAATGTTTGACATCTGCAGGCCTGCAATGTTGAAGGTTTTGCTGGGTGCGGTGCAGATAACTGTTCTGTCTGCCATTTCGGGACAAGCGAGCATAAAGGGTGTATGCTCGTTCCCGGGATAAACAAAGTCGCAGTGAATTTCGTCAGATACAACATAAAGGTTATACTTCTTGCAGATTTCGCCAAGTTTTTGAAGCTCCTCTTTTGTCCACACTCTGCAAACGGGGTTGTGAGGACTGCACATAATAAAGAGCTTGACGTTGTTCTCCTTAATTTTGCTTTCAAAGTCAGCGAAATCAATTGAATACTCACCGTCTTTGTAAACAAGGGGGCTTTCAATGATTTTTCTCTCGTTGTGTGTTATTACATTATAGCACGGATAGTAAACGGGAGGCTGAATGATTACCGCGTCGCCTTTTTCTGTGAAAGCTCTTACTGCAAGGGCGAGAGCAATTACAACACCGGGAGTTTTAACAATCCACTCTTTTCTGATTTCCCAATTGAAATGCTTTCTGAACCAACCGATTACAACCTCGTAGTAATCATCCTTGGGGTCGCTGTAGCCGAAAATACCCTTGTCAACGTACTCTCTGAGAGCGTTGGTGATGCTTTCGGGTGCCATAAAGTCCATATCTGCAATCCACATTGAAACAAGGTCGTCAGGCATATTGTTTTCTTTTGCAAAATCGAACTTGAGGCAGTTGGTGTTTCTTCTGTCATTGATTACATTAAAATCATACATCTTTCATTTTCTCCTTTCAAAAGATTTATACGTAGTAAACTTTTAATTTGTCCAGACAAACTGCCGAGAGTCTTCCGCCGTAACCGCAGCCGCAGTCAAGAGCAAGGTGTCGCTTTTTTGAATAAACCTTGCCTGTAAGGCTTCTGTCAATAAGTGCGGTGGGTGTGTGACCGGTTACAAGATACCTGTCGGCAAAATAAATTGTGTTGTAGTCGGTTTTTGCAAAAACAAAGGCTTCCTCGTCATATTCGCTGAGGTCTTTATCTTCCTCAAAGCCGTCAATACCTGCGTGGCAGAGAACAAAGCTTTTGCCGCCTGCTTCAATTTCTTCAAAGGGCTCAAACTCTGAAAGATAGTCTATAATGCTTTCCTTGCCCTCTTCGTCAAGTGAAAGAAAATCCTCAGTTGTCTTTTCGCTTTTCATTGAGAGCCATTTGTCGAAAAGCTCTTTATCCTCACCTGAAAGCTTTTCCTTTGCTTCTTCAGCTGATGAAAATTCAGCAATGAGAGGGAAAACCTTCTTTGCCGTAAATTCGTGTTCTCCCAGCACGGGATACACATTGGCTCTGTACATCATATCCTGCAGAATTGCGATTCCCTCTGCACCGATATTGATAACATCGCCGAGAACAAACACGGTGTCGTTTTCTGTGGGAGCGAGTTTTTCAAGCATTGCATTATATTTTTCTTTGTCACCGTGAATGTCGCCGATTACATATATCATAGGGGTCTCCTTTTTTATTTTGTAATGAGAAGCTCGTTGTTTTCGAGGAACTCATCGTAGGTTTCTTTCTTGTCATAAATGCCGTCAGGTCTGAATTCGATAATTCTGTCTGCAATTGACTGCACGAACTGATGGTCGTGTGAGGTGAAGAGCAGAGCGCCCTTGAATTTGATAAGGGCATTGTTGAGAGCGGTGATTGATTCAAGGTCAAGGTGGTTGGTGGGCTCGTCAAGAATAAGCACGTTTGCACCGCTGAGCATCATTTTGCAAAGCATACAGCGTACTCTTTCACCACCTGAAAGCACCTTTGCAGATTTTGTAGCCTCTTCACCTGAGAACATCATTCTGCCGAGCCAGCCTCTTACATCGGTTTCAAACTGAAGGTCGGAATAGTTTCTGATCCAGTCAATAAGGCTGTCATCAACTCCGTCAAAAAATTCAGAGTTGTCACTGGGGAAATAGCTCTGTGAGGTTGTAACGCCCCATTTGAATGAGCCTTCATCAGGCTCAAGCTCACCTGTGATAATCTTGAAGAAGGTGGTTTTTGCAACGGCATCTGTACCTACAAAGGCAACCTTTTCGTTGGGTCTTATGGTGAAGCTTACATTGTCAAGAACCTTTCTGTCACCGATTGTCTTTGAAAGTCCCTCAACAATAAGCATATCGTTACCGATTTCTCTGTCGGGCTTGAATTCAACAAAGGGGAAACGTCTTGATGAAACGGGCATATCCTCAATAACAAGGCTTTCAAGCAGCTTTTTACGGCTTGTAGCCTGCTTTGATTTTGAAGCGTTAGCGCTGAATCGTGCAATAAATTCCTGAAGCTCTTTTTTCTTTGCTTCAGCCTTTTTGTTCTGCTCACGAAGCTGTCTCTGAGCCATCTGAGTGTATTCATACCAGAAGTCGTAGTTACCTACATACATTGAAATTTTACCGAAGTCGCAGTCAGCAATATGAGTACAAACCTTGTTGAGGAAATGTCTGTCGTGGCTGACAACGATAACTGTATTTTCAAAGTTCATAAGGAATTCTTCAAGCCAGTTAATAGCTGCAACGTCAAGGTGGTTGGTAGGCTCGTCAAGAAGAAGAATATCGGGGTTGCCGAAAAGTGCCTGAGCAAGAAGCACCTTAACCTTCTGGTCACCGTCAAGCTCACTCATAAGGCTGTAGTGGAATTCGTTGTGAATACCCAGCGCATTAAGGAGAATTTCTGCGTCACTTTCAGCGCTCCAGCCGTCCATTTCGGCAAATTCCTCTTCAAGCTCACTGATTCTGATACCGTCTTCCTCGGTGAATTCCTCTTTTGCGTAAAGCTCTTCCTTTGCATCCATAATTTCAATGAGCTTGGGGTTGCCCATAAGAACTGTTCTGATTACGGTGTATTCATCATATGCAAAGTGGTCCTGCTTAAGAACGGAAAGTCTTTCACCGGGAGTGATTGTTACATAGCCCTTGTTAGGCTCAATTTCACCTGAAAGTATTTTGAGAAAGGTTGATTTACCTGCACCGTTTGCACCGATAAGGCCGTAGCAGTTGCCTTTTGTGAAGTTGATTGAAACGCTTTTGAAAAGCTCTCTTCCGCCATACTGAAGAGTTACATTGTTGGTGCTTATCATATGTTCACATCCTTTAAAGTCATTATCGGCTAATTATAACACAAAATAACCCTAAAGGTAAAGAGATATAAAATAATATTTTTTAATTGTATATAAGGTTTTTTTCGGTTTTGCTATTGACAAGTGAAATCTTTTGTGCTAATATACTTTGGCAATAAAAAATGCGCTGTTAGCTCAGCTGGATAGAGTGACTGGCTACGAACCAGTAGGTCAGGGGTTCGAGTCCCTTACAGCGCGCCAAAAGAAGAACCGACATTTCAAGTGTTCGGTTCTTTTTGTTTTACAAAGAAAACTGAAGAGGGACTCGAACCCTGAGAGGGTGAGCAACGTCAAGAAAATGCTTCGGGGAAGCATTTTTAGTTGCGAAGTCCGCAGCGGCTATGCCGCAAGGAGTGAGGACGCGAAGCGGCATCGTCCCTTACAGCGCGCCAAAAGAGGAACCGACATTTCAAGTGTTCGGTTCTTTTTGTTTTACAAAGAAAACTGAAGAGGGACTCGAACCCTGAGAGGGTGAGCAACGTCAAGAAAATGCTTCGGGGAAGCATTTTTAGTTGCG
>JAZRJR010000108.1:0-9118 GCA_045645885.1 Acutalibacteraceae bacterium
GCTCCTTATCGTAATAAACAAGCTTAAGGTCGCTGTGGCCGTCGAATTCTCTGAGGAGCTTTGCGCAGTAATCACCGTTTCTTTCAACAAAGCTGTCTCTTTCACCGGTGTCACGCATAACAGCCATAAAGTCTTCCATAATTGAAGGGTCAGCATCAACATCTTTTGAAGTGAAAGTTTTTGCAACAAGACCTCTCTGTTCACCGATACGGATACTGTATCTTACACCCTTGTCGCATTTTTTGAGAATTTTGTCAGCTGAAATCTGATTTCCATTTTCATCCTTAAGGGGTATGAAAAGCTGAACGGGGTGCTTGTAGGTATAGTTTTCAATTGAGGGGTTAAGCTCGTAGCCGAGGTCAGTGAGACTCTTATGCACCTCGTGACCGTAAGACTGGTCTTCACCGTCAATTCTGAGCGATACGGGCGGGTCCATAATAAAGCAGGTTGCACCGCCTTTTTTCATCTCATCTTTCATAAAATCAGTGAACTCTGAAAGAAGCTCCTTATTGCTGTAATCACATACTGCGCCCGATGAAGCGTACCAGATTTTACCTGCAACGGGAAGTGATCTTTCCATAACAAGAACAGCAAGAACAACTTCATTCTTTTCATCAAAACCGCAATAGTAACGGCAATTCCATGTTGTCTTTACATTCTGCCAGCGTGAACACTGAATATACTGTCCGCCGTTTTTCTCTATAAATTTATCATAAAGCTTAAGGTCATCCTGTAATAAAAACTTATACATTTTATCTGCCCTCTTTCTTTTCTTTAAAAGCTTTTATAACTTCTGATTTTTCACTGAAGGGAATATTCTCTCCCTTTATTTTCATATATTCCTCGTGGCCCTTACCTGCAAGGATGATTATGTCACCCTTTTCTGCCATTTTAACTGCATAGTTTACAGCTTCGCCTCTGTCGGGAATAATAACGTACTTACCCTTGCCGCCTGCTTTTTCACAGTAGAAGGCAATTTCCTCACCGATTTTCTGCGGATCTTCAAAATTAGGATCATCGCTTGTAATTACGGTAAAGTCGCTCATTGCACCTGATACCATACCAAGCTCTTCACGTCTGCATTCTGTTCTTCCGCCAACGGAACCGAAGAGAGTTATTATTCTGTTGTGGTCATATTCCGAAACTGTTTCTATAATACTCTTAAGGCTGACACCGTTGTGTGCATAGTCGATAATAACCGTAATATCCTCGTCAGCTCTAACAAGCTCGCATCTGCCCTTTACAAAAACACTCTGAAGTCCTTTTGCAATATCCTCATCTGAAACGCCCATACTGTCACCGAGAGCAACAGCTATAAGTGAATTGCTTGCATTGATTTCACCGGGCAGAGCAACCGTGAAGCTTCTTTCTGCTTCTGCAGTTTTAACTCTGAAATCCACACCGAGGATATTACCCTGCTTCACCTTACTGTATTCCCCTAAGATATAATCGGCATTTTTGTTGTAGCCGTAGGTGATTACATCACACTTGCAGTTTTCAATAACAGTACTGCTGAAAGCATCGTCAAGATTTACAATTGCTTTTTCGCACATGGGGAAAAGCTGAGTTTTCCAGAAAGCGTATTCCTCAAAGGTTTCGTGCTCATTTGTACCGATATGGTCAGGATAGAGATTGGTGAACACACCGTAAGCAAAATGAAGTCCGTCTGTACGGTGGAATTTAAGACCGAGAGAGGAAACCTCCATTACACAGGCTTTGCAGCCGCCGTCAACCATAAGTCGGAGCATTCTCTGCAATTCATAGCTTTCGGGGGTGGTGTTTACAGTAGGCAGAATTGTGTCACCGAAGGATGCACCCACAGTGCCGATGATACCCGTTTTTATGCCGCCGCTTTCAAGAACAAACTTTACGATATGTGCTGAGGTAGTTTTACCCTTTGTACCGGTGATACCGATAAGTGAAAGCTCCTTTGACGGATGACGGAAGAAGTTACAGCTTATCTGAGCAAGAACTGCTCTTGTGTCAGAAACCATAATTACAACTGCATCTGAGGGAAGGTCAACATCCTTTTCGCAAAGGAAAACTCTGCTGCCTTTTTCATAAGCTGAAGAAACATACTTATGACCGTCAGCGTTCACACCCACAAGGCATACGAACATAATGCCGTCACCGCATTTTCTTGAGTCGTAAGCAATATCTTTTATTTCAGGATCGGTAAGTTTTCCACGCTTACAGGAAACACCGTTCAAAACTTCGCTGAGTTTCATTCTGCGCACTCTCCGTTCTGTGCATTTTTATACTTCAGTTCTTTTTCTCTTTTGAATTCTTCACGCTCTTTTTTATACTTTTCACGAAGGGCATGGCGGTTTTTTCCGCCGATAAGACCTACTCGTCTGAAGGCTTCAATAAACATAGCAGCAAGGGCACCGCCTGAGCCTAAAATAAGGTCAATCATTGTATCGGTAAGACCTGTGCCGTAGGGCACCTGACCGTGCTGCATAACAAAGCCATAAAGTCTGTCCATTGTAAATTCATAGAATTCCCAGCCAACGAGAAGCATAACGGAAAAGCCGATGCTGAAAAGAGCCTGAGCAGAAATTTTAATGGGGTGCTTTTCGCCCTGAATGATTTCGATGAGAATAAATGAACCCGTACAAGCGAGATATCCTGCAAAGATGTGTTCAGGAATGTCAATACCTGTAAAGTCGGTTCTTGAATTGAGGGTTGTACCCACAACGCAAGCAAAGCAGATGAAGCAATTTAAAAGTGTCTGCATATAGGCAGGGTATTTTGTGATAAAGGATTTTCCGCCGAAGAGCTGGAACATATCCCAAAGGTGAGTGAAGATAATAGCAAAGGTAGCCTGAACAAATTCAGAGGTATAGCCGTGGAGCATACCCCACACACCCCAGATGAAAAGGAGCGCTCTACAGGTCCACCAGGTTATTTCAGTAGCTTTTGAAAGCTTTGGTATACGGTTAAGTTTTTTCATTTATTTTTCCCTTTCGGTGTTATAAGCATAATTCAACTTAATATTATATCATATTATATACCGATTTGCCACAGTTTAGGAAAAAATTAATAAAGAAATGCATATACCCCTCTGTCATACTGCGTATGACATCTCCCCTTAAAAGGGGGCGACATCAAAGCCGTCCCTTTCAAAGGAAGGTGGCGGCGAAGCCGTCGGAAGGGTCGGAGCAATTAAATGAAGCACTCGCTTCGCTCCCACGAAGCATTTGCTAAGGCAAACATGAAGCGATGAACTGCGTTCATCATGAAGCAAAGCGTGACGTCAGAAATTCATACACCGAAGGTGTGCTTCATAGCCGTAGGCTGCTTCATTTTTCATGTGCCGAAAGGCACGCTTCATTTTAAAAGCCCGACGGGCCGACAGAGAAACTCTGCCGACCCGTGGGTTGAATTATATGAGGAATTGGAATTATTCTTCTGCATCCTTTTTAGCTTCTTCAATTACCTTCTGAGCAACGTTCATGGGAGCGTCTTCATATCTTGCGAATTCAAGTGTGAAGTAGCCTCTGCCTGCTGTTACTGAACGAAGGGTTGTAGAGAAGTCGCCCATTTCTGCCATAGGAACTTCTGCAACGAGCTCCTGCATCTTGGGTTCGTCAGCTGCGCCCATACCGAGCACACGGCCGCGGCGCTTTGTGATGTCGCCCATAATATCACCGAGGTTTGCATCGGGCATATAAACCTTAAGCTCACCGATGGGTTCAAGAATAACGGGGCTAGCCTGAGCCATACCGTTTTTGAATGCAATCTTAGCTGCAGTCTTGAATGCCATTTCGTTTGAGTCAACGGGATGGTATGAACCGTCATAAAGAACTGCCTTAAGACCTACAACGGGATAGCCTGCAAGGGGACCCTTGAGAATTGCTTCCTGGAAGCCCTTTTCAACCGCAGGGAAGAAGTTCTTGGGAACTGAACCGCCGACAACCTCTGTTTCAAAGATAAGCTCGTCGCCTGTGTGGGGTTCGAAGCGTACCCAAACATCACCGAACTGACCTGAACCGCCTGACTGCTTCTTGTGACGACCCTGAACCTGGCATGACTTGCGGATTGTTTCTCTGTAAGCTACCTTGGGTACCTTGAGGTCGATTTCTACGCCGTATTTTGCCTTAAGCTTTGATACAACGATATCAAGGTGCTGTTCACCAAGACCTGCAACGATCATTTCTTTTGTTTCTTCATCTGAATAGAAGTGAACTGTAGGATCTTCACCCATAATCTTACGAAGACCTGAAGCAACCTTATCTTCTTCGCCCTTCTTCTTAACAACAACTGCCATCTTGAGTGAGGGAGCGGGGAAGTCAACTGCTGCAAGCTTGATTACGTTCTTAGCTGAGCAGATTGTGTCACCTGTTGCAAGTCCTGAAAGCTTTGTGATAACGCCGATATCACCAAGACCGATTTCGCTGATGTCTTCCTGCTTGATACCCTTGACTGCAACAAGCTTGCCCATCTTCTGGCTTTCGCCTGTACGAGCATTGAAGGCAGGTGTGTCGGGAGTAATCTTGCCTGCAAGAACCTTAACAAAGCTCATCTTACCAACGAAGGGGTCAGCGATTGTCTTGAAGCAGATTGCTGCAAGAGGTGCGTCAGCCTTACATTCGATTTCGATGGGTTCACCGTCTTCTGTTTCAGCCATTTCGGGCTTAGCCTTATCGGGTGAGGGAGCTGAGTAAACAAGAGCGTCAAGAAGCATATCACAACCGTCAACCTTTGTTGCTGAAAGTGCGTATACAGGATAGATTTCACCGGTTTCAACGCCCTTTGTAAGACCTTCGATGATTTCTTCCTTTGTAAGGGGTTCGCCTTCAAAGAACTTATCCATAAGAGCTTCGTCAACTGTTGCAACAGCTTCTTCAAGAGCAGCTCTCATAGCTTCAATGTTAGCATCTGAGGGAATGTCAATTTCAACAGGTCTGCCGTTGGGATACTTGTAAGCCTTGTTTGAGCAAAGGTTTACGAAAGCTTCGCAAACGGGGCCGTTCATATAAGGAACAACAACGGGGCAGAGCTTGTTGCCCAGCTCGTTCTTGAGAATATCAAATGTTTTGTAGAAGTCACGGTTTTCTGAGTCAACCTTTGTAACTGCGAAGAACTTTGCAATGTTTCTTGCATCGGCAGCCTTGATTGCTTTTTCAAGACCAACGTCAATACCTGAACCTGCTGAGGTTACGATAAGAGCGCAGTCAGCAGCACGCATTGTTTCAGCCATACCGCCTGCAAAGTCAAACTTACCGGGAGCATCGAGTACATTTATCTTTGTATCTCTCCATTCAAGAGAACACATAGCAGCTGAAATTGAGCACTTACGCTTCTTTTCTTCTGCGTCATAGTCCATAATTGTGTTGCCGTCTGCAACTCTGCCGAGTCTGTCTGTAACACCTGCAACGTAGAGCATTGCTTCTGCGAGAGCTGTTTTACCCTTACCTGTGTGACCTGCAATTGCCACGTTTCTGATGTTATTAACTGCGAATGTTTTCAATTCCAAAACCTCCTGTGACCTTATTCTTACAAGGTCTGAATATTACGTATCACGCATCGGATTTTTTCCGACTGACGATAACACGTTCATTTTACCACATATTGAATAAAAAAACAATGGAATATTGAATGATTTTGTGCATTGTTTTTTGTTCAGTGTGTATAAATCGGAGGCGTTTTATCGCAATAAAGCACCAAAGTGCGATGTTTCGTAAGATTCAAAATGCAATTATTCATGACAAAAAAATAAAAGCCCTCAAACGGACTTAATCAGAAATTTAATGAATAGTGAATAATGAAAAATACAATTAAAATTGAAATAACCCCCGGACCGATGTTTCTTTACACATCTTTTCTGGTCGGGGGGTTATTTCATTGAACTCTTGATATCTAACATCTTTTGTTATCCTCACTTTCTACAGACTTTCTTCCTTCGTTTTTTATTCATCCGACACTTTTTGTTTTTCTTATTTTTTTAATCTATGTCATCGTGTCTGATGATTTTTTTTGAAGGCTTTTTCAGTCGGAACTTTCTTTTTTGATTTTCAGGTTTTAAGCTTCCTTACCGCCAGGTAGGATTATTTTTGCTTTTATTTTAACCTTTTTTCTTTTTGAAAGCTCCTTAGGTTTTTACCTGTACATTGGTATCACCTTTCCCTTTCTGTGATTACAGTATAGCACGAAAAAAGCACTTTTTCAATACGCAATCTTCCACAAACTTTAAAACACCTATTTGTTCAATAGGGAGAAATTGGCTTTTAATTCTCCAAAGCTGTTGACTTTTCTATATTATATATGGTATGATTGGTGTGTTGAGCGGTTCGTTTTCGGACCGCTTTTTGTTTTTACTCCCTCAGTCTGCTTCGCATCCAGCTCTCTCAGCGAGCAACGTCATTAACTTAGGGAAACAAAAAGCGGACGACCGATGGTCGCCCCTACGATTTAATCCCAAATTAAAACAATTACGTAGGGGCCGCCATTGGCGGTCCGTGAGTTATACATCATCAAAACGAACCTCCAAGCCGTATTCCTACGATAACAACACCTTAAGTTAACTTTGAGGAATGTGGGTTTGACGAAGTCAAAGACAGAGGGAGTTATTCGCTGTCATGTGTGTTTCTTCTATCGTTTTTAAATAATGTCCTCATTTAATAACAATATTTTTTCCCCAACAGCCATTTCTTTTAAATGTTTAATTTTTTCTCTGAACTGATACAGAAGTCCAATTTCCGTATTAATATAAAAACATGCTGTGTGCTTGTCTAGATTTCCCCCGTCATTCAGTTCAATAAATATTTCTATTTTTACATGACCTAATTTATCTTCATAAATAAATTCAAATGAAATACTTGGAAATGTTTCATTGCCACGTTCTCCGCATAGCCAAAAAGATGTTACTTTTTTCTCTAAGAACAACGAAAGCTGATTATATAAATCATCTAATTCTCCATTAGACACATATATGTCTGATGAACATTCAATAGTTTTTGAAACACATTTAAATTCAAACTCAAAAAGATCTGATTCTTGCCATATTTTTTTAATACAAATATTATCCATTATAATAACCTCATACCAAACACTCAGCACAGTTCTCTGCGTTAATTCTCCCTCAGTCAAAATCTTCGATTTCGACAGCTCCCTCAAAGAGGAAGCCTTTTAAGCCGTCCCCTGTGTTACGCTTAATTGACTTTGCCCAATATATTATTTTTTATATTTTCATAGTCACAAACCATATTGCTAACACTATCAACTTTTTTTAATTTTTCGTAAGCTATATCGGCTTTTTTTGCATTTCCCGTTCGTAAGTAACAAATAATATAAGTTATCAAAATTTCATCATCATTATCAAAATTTAAATCTGTTGATTCAAAAACCTCAACTGCCTCCTTGTATTTTTTGTTTTTTACCAACAATCTTGTGTAATAGAACAAACCATCAATATGATGCGGTTTTAATTCAAATGCTGTTTTTGCATATAAAAGAGCTTTACTGAATTTATCAACAGCATAATAACAAACAGCCAAGCTTGCATTTGTTTCAAAGCAATTGTTTAATGTTAATGACCTCTCATAATATGAAATAGCCTTATTATAATCTTCTTCTTTTTCATAATATAAGCCTAAGTAAAAAAGCGCACAAGGATGTTCGGGAGCAATTTCTTCAGCTTTAAGCAGACAAGACAGCGCTTGTTCTTTATTGTTGCTTTTCAGGTATGCATCTCCCAAGTTGTACCATAAACTCTCCCAATCAGGACATAAATCCAACAACTTCTTGAAAAGAGCAATTGATTTGTCATATTTACCCAAACGTGTTAAGCAGCTCCCATAGTAACAAGCCGCACTATAAGTTTCGTAGTCATCCATTATTGAAGCAAATAGTTTTAATGCTTCTTCATAGTTTCCCTGTTCATACAAATTCACAGCGTCATCATATATTTTTTGAATATTCATCACAACAATGCCTCCTTCATTACAACATAGGGCACGGTTTTATGTATATACAATTATACCATCTTATACTTAATCCGTCAATAAACCAACCCCGGAACCGTTACGATTCCGGGGCTGAACTTTATTAAGTTTTATCAGTCAGCATTTTCCTCTTCAATTTTGTCAATTACTTCCTGAGGAACTGCTTCGCCGTGCTTTACAAACATAATGAGGATGATTGCAAGGGCGAACATAATGGGGCTGTAATAGAACAGTGACATATATGTTCCTGCAAACATTCTGATAAAGCCGTAAACGATGGGTGAAGCAATCTGAGCTGAGAAGGTAGCTGTGTAGTAGTAACCTGTGAATGTACCAACCTTTTCGATACCGCCGATTTCAAGAACAAGGGGAAGTGTGTTAACTGTAATGAACATATTAGCAGCACCACCGAGAATAAGAACGGGGTAGATAAGTACACGAAGAATTGCTGTTACGCTGTCAACAGTTTCAACAATTGCACCAAGAGCAACCTCAAAGGCTTCTGTTTCTGTGCCGAGAATTTCGTTAGCAACAGCAACAACATCGTCATAAACACCTTCACCGAGAGTTTCAACAAGGTGAGCTTCGTATGTTTCGTAGTAAGCTGCTGTGTCTTCTGCAGCTTCACCGCTCTTGTAAGCGAGATAGCCTTCGATGCTGAGAACTTCGTTTTCTGCGAGTGTTCTTCCCTCAGCCTGAGCAGCATTTGAAAGGTCAGCATTATAAGCATTGATATTTTCATCAATTGCGATATATGCGTTGTTAACTGAAACGTAGTTGCTGATTGAAAGATCCTTACCGCCAAGCATACCAAGGAACACACCGAAGAATACGATGAATGCTACAAGGAATACTGCAAGACCTGCAATGATTGTCTTCTTTCTGCCGAACTTTGAACCGAACTTACCTGCAGGAATAGCTGCCGCACCTGAGCAAACTGCAAAGATGAGCATAATGAAGGTAGCTTCGGAGGTAATCATGTGAAGGATTTCCTGAGCAAAGAGTGAGAAGAAGGTTGTGATTGCGTTTGATGCGCAGAAGAGGAAGAAGAGAGTGCCGAGCATAAATACAAGGCTCTTTCTTTCGCCCTTTGAAAGCTTCATAGCCTTAAGCTCAGCCTTTTTCTGCTTTGCAGCTTCTTTCTGAGCCTTCTTGAGTGCCTTTGCATCTGC
>JAZRJR010000109.1:0-29775 GCA_045645885.1 Acutalibacteraceae bacterium
ATGGGGAGCAGACAAGCCTGCAGATTTAGGCTATTTTGAAAGCGAAATGACTGTTGAAGCTGCAGTAGGAACCTTAATCAAGCTCATTTTCGGCAAGTCTTCTGAGGATGCAGATGCAATTATTGACATTCTTCTGTCAAGTGCTCTCGGTATCAGTGCAGTTGATTTCAGTGGCAATATCAGCCTTCTTGAAATCTATCTTTCATATATCCGTGACTGGCCGAACAGAACAAGAGCCGAAAAGGTAGAAATGGGTAACAAGCTTATTGAAGCCGTTCTTAAGGAACGCTATCCCGGTGCAGATACAATTTATGACTATCTCACAGAAGAAGAGGCAAATGAAGTGCTTGAAGCTCTTCCGGTAATTATCGACCTTCTTCTTACCTTTGTCGGCAAGGACTATAACACAGGTACACTTGATGACAGTCAGGTAATGCTCGGCACCTTTGCTTATAATATGAGCACACTTCTTGCTGCCCATTATCCTGAAATCAATCTTTCCTGGCTTCGCAGCTATGACAGCTATTATGCTGAAGATACAACTGCTTTCACAATTGAAGGAGCAGAGGCGTCAGCACCCACAGGCACACTTTATTCAGATGACGGAATGCTCACACTTTCAGCAGCACCCGGTAGTGCAATATATTATTCAACCGACAGCGGTGCCACCTGGAATTACTACAGAAGAGCTCTTACACTTGAAAACGGTGTTTCAGCTGTCAAGGCATATTCAATGCAGTACGGTGTGAAAAGTGCAGAAGCTGTGATTAATGCAGAGGCAAGACCTGAGCCTGAAAAGCCCTTTATACCTTCAATAAGTCTTGACGGAAAAGGTCTTGCAATAGCTCTCGGTGGTATAGCACTTGTTGCAGCCGCAATTGCAGGTGTTGTAGTGATAAAGAAACGCAAAAAATAAACTCATAAAGCAAATCCCACCGAGGTAAAAATCGGTGGGATTTATTGTAATGTAAAACCACGCGTTTGACGCGTGGTTGTTTATTTTATTCTTCAATTGAAAAGCTATCTTTGCCTACACTGCAAAGGGGACATTCAAAATCATCGGGAAGGTCCTCAAAAGCGGTGCCGGGTTCGATGCCGAGTTCTTCAAGACCTACCTCTTCATCATATTCCCAACCGCAAACGTCACAGATGTACTTCATAAAAATATCTCCTTTCAGATGAAACTGTTTTCTTATAGGGATATTAATAGCATTATATATCTGTTTTGTCAATAGGAAAGATAAATATTCCTGAAAAATTATCTGACTTTTTCTGACCTGAAGCAGGAAACAAAATATATATCCATATTTATTCATCGTAACAGTTGACAGAGTTCTTAAAAAAATGATAGAATAAAACGGTTGAATAAGAAAAGCAAAATTCCGTAGTGTAAACATCAATCAAAAGGAGAAAGAATTATGAAATTACCCTCATATCCCGTAATTACCGTTGACCCGTTTTTCAGCATCTGGTCAAGAAGTGATAAGCTCAATGAAAGTGACACTGTGCTTTGGTGCGGAATCAAAAAGCCTGTTAAGGGTACAGTAACTGTTGACGGTGTTACATACCGCTTTTTAGGTGCAGGCAACGAAGAAAAAATTCCTCAGGTTAAAACTGAAATTCTTCCCTATATTTCAGAATACACTTTCGAAAATGACAAAATTAAGCTCATCATGAAAACATGGTCACCTTTGCTTCTTGATGATTTCCACCTTCTTTCAACTCCCGTTGCTTATTTTGATTTTGAGGTGCAGAATCTTTCAGACGAAGAAAAAGATGTTGCGGTTTCTCTTGAAGCTTCGGAAGAGCTTTGCTATGACCGTAAAGCTAAACAGACAGTTTGCTACACAGCAAACTTCGGTGGCTTCAAGTATGCAAAAATGGGCAGAACAAAGCAGAACCCTCTTTACATCTCAGGCGACGGTGTTTCAGCTGACTGGGGTTATTACCTTATTTCAGGCGGTGATGTTTCAGCTTCTCGCTGCGGAATCAAATCAACTCACACTCTCAAGGTAAATAAGGTTCAGCGCTTCTCAACTCTTATGGCATATGACGATATTTACTCAATTGAATATTTCGGTGAAAAGCTTAAGGGTCTCTGGACTGAAAAGTTCTCTTCAATTGAAGAAGCTGTTTCCTACTGCACAGAAAACAGAGCAGAGCTTTTAAAGAGAGTGAAGGCTCAGAATGAGCTTATTCTCAAAGACAGCAAGGAATTCGGTGAGGATTATCAGAAGATTCTCTCTGCTGCTGCAAGACAGGTTCTTGCTGCTCATAAGCTTGTAAGAAACAGCAAGGGCGAGCTTCTTTATATGTCAAAGGAATGTCACTCAAACGGCTGCATCAATACCGTTGACGTTTCATATCCTGCTCTTCCTATGTATCTTCTCTATGCTCCTGAGCTTGTAAAAGCTATGTGCACAGGTATTTTCACCTTTGCGAATATGCCCTTATGGAAGGCAGATTTTGCTCCTCATGATATCGGCAGATATCCATGGGCTGACGGTCAGGTTTATGCTCTTGCACCTGCTCACCATTTCCCAAATCACAGAATCAGCTATCGCAGAGTATATAAGAAAAAGTCAATGAACATCTTTATGCCTCAGTTCCAGATGCCCGTTGAAGAATGCGGCAATATGCTTGTTATGGCTTATTCATACTACAAAGTAACAGGGGATAAGGAATTCCTTAAGGAAACCTTTGCTCTTCTTTCAAAGTGGGCAGACTTCCTTAAAATGAAGGGTATTGACCTTGATAACCAGCTTTGCACCGACGACTTTGCAGGTCACAGCAAGCGTAATGTAAATCTTGCAATCAAGAGCATTATGGGCAGAGCCTGCTACAACAAAATCTGCGATGCTCTCGATATAGCAGACGAAAGCTTCTTTGAAGCAAAGCAGGATGCTGCAAAGCTTATTGCACTTTGTGAATCAGACACTTATCTTCCCTTTGCACTTTCAAAGAAGAATTCATGGAGTCTTAAGTACAATATGGTATGGGATATCATTTTTGACTTTGGTATCTTCGATGAAAAGCTCTATGAGGCTGAATCAATGAAGTACAGAGATGAGCTTAACAAATACGGTGTACCTCTTGACTCAAGAAAAGACTTTACGAAGACTGACTGGATGCTCTGGGCAGCTTGTCTTGATAAGACAGGTGAAAATATCAGCTCTTTCTCAAAGGCAATTGTCAGCTTCCTTGCTGAAAGCGAAAGCAAGGTATGCTTCTCAGACTGGTACGATACAAAAACTGCAAAGCAGTGCGGCTTTGACCACAGAACAGTACAGGCGGGTCTCTGGATGCCGGTTTTAAATGCAAAAAGCAAAGCGTAAAATAATATTTTGATAAAATCTGAAAAGACAGGGGATGTTTCCTCTGTCTTTTTTTGCATATAATATTTCTTAATTTTCTTTAATTGAATTTAAAGCTTTTCTGGAGTATAATTGTCTTTAAGAAAAAAGGAGAGATTAATATGTCAATTGAACAGATTTTAACAACCGCAAAGCAGGCACTGTGTGCTATTATGCTTATTATAATTTCTTTTTTTTGTATCGGTATTCCCGAAACCGGTGCCAAAGCTCCCACAGAGGATACTGTAAGAATAATGAGCTTCAATGTAAGAAACGTTGAATATGACAGAGGCAGAATAGTTCCTCAGGTTATTGCTGATTATATGCCTGACTCTGTAGGTGTACAGGAGTGTGAGGGTATATGGTTCCTTACCCTTAAGTCAAATCTTCCGTCTTACGGCATCGTCGGTGTGGGCAGAGATTTCGGTCTGCCTCTTATCGGTGAATCAACTGCAATTCTTTACCGTAAGGATAAGTATAAGCTTGTTGATTGGGGAACCTTCTGGCTTTCTGAAACACCTGATAAGCCTTCAATGGGTTGGGATGCAATGTATAAAAGAACCTGTACCTGGGCTGTTCTTGAAAACAAAGAAACCAAAAAGCAGTACGCTCACGTTAATACCCATCTTGACAATTCAGGCAAGGATGCGAGAATCAAGGGACTTCAGCTTGTGATGGATAAGGCTGCAGAATTCGATATGCCTGTTGTAGTTACAGGTGATTTCAATTTCCCAAAGGGCAGCGACCTTTATAAGAAGCTTACAGCAGATAAGCTTACTGATACTGCAGTGGTTGCTGTTGAGGCTGACAGCGGATGCACCTCACACGGTTATAAAGATGTTATAACAGGAAATCCCATAGATTTTGTTCTTGTGAATGAAAAAATCTCTGATGTAAAGTCATATAAAATCATCAGAGAAAAAAAGAACGGAAAATTCATTTCAGACCATTATCCTATTTACAGTGATATGGTTATAGGTTAAAATACGGATATAAACTCAAAGCCACGAAGATTTTGCTTCGTGGCTTTTTAATATTCTGTTATCGTCTTACATAATTCAGCGGATTTTTCTTCACACCGTTGAGAAGCACCTCAAAGTGAAGGTGAGGACCTGTGGAATTGCCTGTTGAACCGATTCTGCCGATCTGCTGACCCATTGAAACCTTCTGTCCGAGATAAACCGTAATTGAACCCGGCTGCATATGGGCATATCTTGTTCTGAGACCTCCGCCGTGATCTATAAGCACCATGTGTCCGTAACCTCTGTAGCTTCGTGAAACAGAAACCACTGTGCCTGAAGCTGCTGCCACAACGGGAACACCTGTTGAATTTCCGTAGCCTGTAATAATGTCAATTCCGCCGTGGAAGCCCCAGCCTGAAATTGAAGGGTTACGGTATCCGTAATAGGATGAAATGGTGTTAGCGCCTCTTGTGGGCCATATAAATGAACCCTGATAATATGAGCCGCCCGAATACCACGAATAAATGTTACCCTGCTTTGTGCCGACAAGAATAATTTCGTTGACGGGAGCTTTTGTCTGCACTTTTGAAACGGTTGAGGTGTATGAGAGCTTTCCGTCAATATAAGTGAGAAGCTCAGTTATAAGAACTTCACCCTTTTGTCCCTTCTGGCTTGTTTTTGTTGTACCCTTGTAAAGAGACGATGAGTTCTTTTTAACCGTTTCAAAAGGAATCTTCTCTTTTCTCTGCCGTGTTTTCATAACCTTTACACGAAGCTTTTTCTGTGCAGTTTCTTTCAGCTTATCTATACTCCAGAGAGAATCACTTTCTTCGGGATAAAGGCTCTGAACATAACTGATTTCTTCGGTGAAGGCAACAGCTGTGCCCTTTGCTGCTTTCTTTTCATAGGGTGCAAGAATGGAGTCAAAAACTGCCCTTGCATCACTTTCGTTCTGTACTGCACAGAGAAATTCACCGTCAATATAAACACCGCAGGCCATATTGTACTGTGTGTCTGATGAGGCAATAATACTCTCACTTAATGAAATTGTTTCGGTGAGCTTTGCAGGAGTGACCTTGACGGCTTTGTATGTGGGTACATGGAGCAGAGAATCGTTTTCTTTGAAAAGGCTCTGTGCCATCAGCTTTGCCTTGTCAAAATCTCTTTCGTTTTCAACATAGCCGATAACCTGTCCGTTATAAATCACTTCAAGAGCCGAAACCCTGTTGTCAAAAGATGGCAAGACAACAAAAAGAAGAATAATTACAGCTAAAGGGAAGGCGACGTTTCTTACGCTTTTCCAGAAGTGAGTATGTCTTCTGAAAGAAAGAAGAAAGTATTTCCACAGCGCCTGAATGAAAGTTGTGAAGGGTCTGTCCTTCACTTTTTTTGTTGCTTTTTTTACTGCATTCAGCTCAAAGGTAATTCTCTTTATATCATTTCTGAAGGAAGTCGGAAGAAGCCTTATTGTTCTTAACGAGGCAAAGGCTTTTCTGATAAAGGTAAAAGCAAGCCTCAGCGGTATTGCAACAAGAGGAGAGAGGACCTTATAAATCACAAGAGCAAAGGAGAAAATCTCATCACCGAGATATTCTGCAAAATCAAGCACAAGGTCGGGAATATCCTTTAAGTTAGCAGAAGGTCTGATGCTCACTTCTTCCGCTTTTTCATAGCTGAATTCATCTTCTGCGGGTATTACAAAGGGAACATCGAAGTTATTGTCAAAAGGAGAATAGACACAGTCATCGTCAGAAAGAAAATCGAAGCTTACTTCAGAAAAATCTTCTCTCTCAGTTCTGTGTCTTTTCTTTTCTTCGGTCACTGCATCGCCTCCTTTCAGAAATATGTCAGATGTTTATTTGGTGGGATAAATGAGCTTTTCTTCGGACCAGTCAGAGAGAACCTCACACATCATTGCCGCTTCCTTTTTTGCACCCTCAAGATCGTGGTCACGGTAGTTGCCGCATTCCTCGGCTGACACACCGGGAACTTCACCCTCAAACTTGCTGCAGAAGGAGAGAGCATTTTTTGTAAGCTCAATTGCAGCCTTCTTTGAAAGTGAGTCAAGGGTGATGAAATAGAAGCCTGTTCTGCAGCCCATAGGGCCGAAATAAACGATTTTGTCTGAAACGTCGCTGTTTCTTACAAAGGTTGCAAAAAGGTGCTCAAGGGTGTGAATTGCACCGTTTTCCATAACCTCTTCAACGTTGGGCTTTCTTGTTCTGATGTCGTAGGTTACGGTGTTTGCATCTGTTCTTGAAAGATACATTCCCTTAGGAAGTATTGTGTGATCAATTGTAAAACTTGCAATTTTTTCCATAGTTTTTAACTCCTTAGTTAAGACTTAATTTATTTTTATCTGAGAAAAGCTTTCTTGCCCTTTGCAAAAGAGGCTTGTGCTTTTCAAGCTTCAGTTTAGGATCTTCTCTGAATATGGTTTCCGAAGCAATTTTAGTGTGTCTTACTATATCCATATTCTCGGTGAAGTCTGCAATTTTCAGCTCAGGTAGACCGTGCTGACGTTTGCCGAAAAAGTCACCGGGGCCACGAAGCTCAAGGTCCTTGTCGGCAATTTTAAATCCGTCGTTTGTTCTGCACATTATATCCATACGTGCTTTTGCACTTTCACCCTTTGCCGAGCAGACAAGCACACAGTGTGATTTTGCTGTGCCTCTTCCCACTCTGCCTCTCAGCTGATGAAGCTGAGAAAGACCGAAGCGCTCTGCATTTTCGATAACCATAATAACTGCATTAGGTACGTCAACGCCGACTTCAATAACCGTTGTGGAAACGAGAAGCTGAACCTTGTTTTCAGAAAAGTCTTGCATTATCTTTTCTTTATCCTTGGGCTTCATTTTGCCGTGAAGAATACCCACAGAATAATCCTTGAACTCCTTTTCCGAAAGCTCCTTTGCATACTCTGTTGCAGCTGTCAGGTCGGTGGTTTCGTTTTCGTCAACAAGGGGACATACAATATACGCCTGATATGACATATCAAGGTGTTTTTTTATGAAATCGTAAAGCCTCTTATGATAGCTTTCATCAACGGCATAGGTAGAAATTTTCTGCCTGCCCTTGGGAAGCTCATCAATAATTGACAAATCAAGGTCGCCGTAAATGATAAGTGAAAGTGTTCTCGGAATGGGCGTTGCACTCATAACGAGGGTGTGGGGTGAATTACCCTTGAAGGCGAGAGAGCCTCGTTGCTTTACACCGAAACGGTGCTGCTCGTCGGTGATAACCAGACCTAAAGAAGCAAATTCCGTATCCTCGGTCAGAAGAGCATGTGTGCCCACAACAAAGTGACTTTCACCGCTTCTGAGTCTTTCCTTGATTTCTTTCTTTTTCTTTGCGGTAACTGAGCCTGTGAGAAGCTCAAAGCGCACACCTGTACCTTCCATAAGCTTAGATAGGGTTGCATGGTGCTGAGTGGCAAGAATTTCTGTGGGTGCCATAAAAGCAGACTGAATATTGTTCTTTGCCATAAGATAAATAAGTGTTGCCGCAACAACGGTTTTACCGCTGCCTACGTCACCCTGAACAAGTCTGTTCATAGGCTTCTGCTTTTTCATATCCTCAATACACTCGTCAATAACTCTTTGCTGAGCTGAGGTGAGAGTGAAGGGGAGAGAATCAATAAAATTCTTTGACACATCGTTTTTTACGGTGTGAGCGGTCGTGCCTCTGTCACGCTCCTTGAGAAGCCTCATTCCTGTCTGTAAGGTGAGAAGCTCTTCGAAAATCAGCCTTTTTCTCGAAAGGTCAACATCGTGGCTGCTCTGAGGAAAGTGAATACTCTTAAGAGCAAAATGCTCGTGACAAAGTGAATATCTGTGGCGGATTTCACCGGGAATAATATCAGGAGCATCGCTGTCAAAATAAAGCTTCAGTCCGTTTTTCATAATGATTGAAAGCATGTTTGAGGTGATACCCGAAGTGAGAGGGTAAACAGGCTTCATTGTGCTGCCGTTTTCAGGCTTTTCAACCATAGGGGTGTTCATCTGAAGTGAGCCGTACTGATATGAAACCTTGCCGTAGAAAAGATATTCCTCACCTGTTTTAAGGCTGTCGGCAAGATATTTGTTGTTGAAAATTGTGATATGCACCGTACCGGTTTCATCAAAAACCGTGGTCTTGTAAATAATCATACCTGAGCTTACTCTTGCAGAGGTGCAGTCAAAGCCCACCGTAGCTCTGAAGCAGCAAACGGTTTCAGGCACAATTTCGCTTATTTTCAGCTGATTTGTAAGGTCGATATATGAGCGGGGAAAATAATGAACAAGGTCAAAGACCGTTTCAATGCCAAGCTTTTTTAAAACCTGAGCCTTCTTTTCACCAACGCCCTTTACATACTGAACAGACATTTCAGACGGGTTCATAATTTTCCTCCTTTCATATTTTTTGCGAGCGACTTATTTAATCTCCCAGGAATAAATGTTTTTGTATAAATCGTAGTGGTTTACTGTGCCTTCATATGAAAGTGCTCTTGAAAAGCACACCATACCGTCCCTGTAGCAAATTGGTATAATCGGTTTTTCGTGAGCCATAACCTGATTGAAGGTTGAAAAATCAACTGTACCCGACACAAAGTCGAAATAGGCGTCAGCAGTGGTACGGTTTGCACCGACACCTGCTGAAAGCTCACCGTTTTCTGAGAAGAATACCGATAAATCCATACCGGGTGAAAGAACAACTTCACCGAGATAAAGGTCATAGTGACCGTTCTTTACCGCATATTCATATTCGTTGAAGGGAAGCTTCTGCAAGGACACGTCAAAGCCTGCCTGACGGAGATTTCTGGTTATCTGTTTTGCGGTGTCAACTCTTTGCTTGTTCTCTTCATTGACGATGAATTTAAGCTTCAGAAATTCAAAATTCTTTGAACGGAATTTGTTCTTTTTGTAAGCGTAAACATAATTTGCTTCTTCAAGCACTTCACCTGCTTTTATAACGCTGAATTCACTTTCTTTTGCTTCATAGCTTTTTGAAAGATACCAGTCAGGGTTGAATACGGTGTCAGCTTTTCTGCAGTAGCCTCCGTAAATTCCGTCACAGATTGTCTTCTTGTCGGTGCAAAGCTCAATTGCTTTTTTGACTGCATTATCCTTAAGGAATTTACTGCTTCCGTTTATGCCGAGATAAATGAAATTGTTGAGCGGTACCCTTACCATATTCGCATTGATTTTTGTGAAGCTGCCGCTTGAAAGGTCATCAAAATATGTTGTAAGGTCACCTGTCTGCAGAAGATAAAGCTCGGTTTTATCTGCACTTATTGGTGTGAGTCTGATAGTGTCGGTTGCCATTTCTTCACCGTGGGTGGAATATTCGTTGGTTTTGAGATAAAGCTTTCCGCCTGATTTTTTGATTTTATATCTGCCGCTGCCGAGAGGGTATTTATCACCGACAGAGCCGATTTTGATAATGGGGAAAATCAGATTGCTTTCAGCGTGGATGTCGCTGTGCTGCATTGTGAAAATAACCGATTCGTCACCCTTTACCGCAGCGTTGAAGTTTGAAAGACGCTTTGAGTAAAACTCACTATCCTTTGCCATTCTGAAGGAATAGGCAACATCGGCAGTTGTAAGAAGTGAGCCGTCAGAAAAATAAATTTCATCGCTGATTTTAACGGTCAGCTTGTTGCCTTCATAGCTGAAGCTTTCAGCAATAAGAGGCAGAGCCGAAAAGTCATCCTCAATCACAAAAAGGCTGTCATACATAAGAGTTGAAAGGTTTCTGTTGAGGGTGCTTGTTGTTTTATACGGGTTCAGTGATTTCTCTTTGAAATATCCGAGGCAGATTTCACCCTTGCTGTCTTCAGAGGGAAGAGTGACGGAAGAAACACCTGTGGGGTCTTCAGAGGGAGCTTCCATTCTTGTTTTGATAACTGTAAAAAGAACACCGAAAACAAGAAGGAAAAGAAGAATTATGGGAATAAGCTTTTTCATTCTGTTCATTCCTTTATCTTAAATCTATGGTTTCCACCGATGTACATTTACCTGTCTTGCTGTCAATTGTAAAAATACATCCGTTAATCATGCAGTCACCGGTTGCACCGTCAAAGCGAGTGGGCATACCGTGTCTGAATTTTTCAATAACAATATTTTTGTCAACACCCAGAACACTGTCAATTACACCGCACATACCGAGGTCGGTGATGTAGCCCGTGCCGCCGCTGAGAACGGTTGCATCGCTTGTCTGCACGTGGGTATGAGTGCCGCAAAGGGCAGAGATTCTTCCGTCAAGATAAAAGCCGAGAGCCTTTTTCTCACTTGTTGCCTCTGCGTGAAAATCTACGATAATAATGCTTGTCTGCTTTTTCATTTCCTCAATTGCCTTGTCAGCCTCTTCAAAAGGACAGGCACACTTGTCGAGGTACATACTGCCTGAAAGGTTGAGAATACCGATACTGTTAAAACCTAAGTCAACAATTCTGTAACCCACACCGGGGCAGGATGAGTGGAAATTCTGCGGCCTTATGATAAACTCGCTTTCATCAAGAAGGTCATAAACCTCTTTGCGTCTGAAAACGTGGTTGCCCGTTGTGATGAAGTCCACTCCGCTTGAAAAAAGATATTCGGCAGAGTAGGGAGTGATGCCGTTGCCTGTTGATGAGTTTTCACCGTTGGCAATACAAAAATCGATAGCCTTCAGCCTTTTGAAAGCAGGCAGCTTTTTTCTGAGAAATTCGCAGCCGATTTCACCGACCACGTCACCTAAAACAAGAATATTCATTATTAATCCTTCCAGTCGTTAAGGTATTCGCTGATATCAAAATCGTCGTCGTTGGGGTAGTAGTCCCAACCGTCATAATAGTTGCCTTCTGATTCACCCTGTGGAATTTCTGGAATTTCCTTTATAACCTCAGCCTTGTGACCTGACATCCACAGAAAGTGAGATATAAGAAGAGTATAGCCGCAGCCTGAGGGAGTCATCCATTCGCTGACAGAGGCTTCGGGAATACCGAAATTGGCGAGAAGTGATGAAATAACACCGCCGTGAGTGATGATTGCAACGTTGTCACTGCCTGACTTTACAACACCGTCAATGATTTTTACAAAGGCGTTGCAGATTCGGTTGATGAATTCTCTGTTGCTTTCACCGAAGGGAGGCTTGATGTTTTCGTCACCTAAAAGCCAGCGGTCAAAAAGCGGTTCTTTTTCGTGAAGCTCCTCAGCAGTTCTGCCCTCGAATTCACCGAAGTTATATTCAGTCAGCTCATCAATTACAAAGGGGTTTAAGTGGGGATAAAGAATTTCTGCCGTTTCCTTACATCTTTTAAGAGGTGAGGAGAAAACAAAATCAACCTGAGGGTATTTGTATTCCTCCTTCATCTGAAGAAGCTGAGCCTTTCCCTCTTCTGAAAGTGCAGTTTCGTTTCTGCCCGAATAAACGCCTTTTATGTTATCGTCAGTAAGACCGTGTCTTATGAGATGAATACGGTAGCTTTTCATAGTAGTTTTCCTGCTTTCTACACATTAGAATATATATCAAGTTATTATACTATATAATAAGGAAAAATTCAACAATTATTTTCTGCCTTGAAAAAACCTTGAGCATATTGTATAATAACCCTAACAAACCTTCGGAGGTGCACTATGCTGCAGTTTATTATCGGCGCAAGACAAAGCGGAAAAACCAAAAAGGCTCACGAAATCCTGAAAAACGCAGTTTCTTCAGGCAGAAGTGCTATGCTTATTGTACCCAAGCAGTACACCTTCGAAAGCGACAAAAAGATTCTTCACCTCTTAGGTCCCAAGGATGCCTCCGAGGTTGAGGTGCTCAGCTTTTCCCGTCTTGTGAATACTGCCATGAGCAGATACGGCGGAATCAGAAAGCCTATTGCAAAAGAGGGGGCAAGGGTGATTTTTATGTCCCTTGCAATTGAAGCGCTCACAGATAAGCTGACGGTTTTCGGAAGGCATAAGAACGATTTCTCCCTTGTCACAAAAATGCTCTCCTGTGTGGATGAGCTTAAGCGTGTGGGTGTTACAAGTGACGAGCTTTACTCCTGCAGTGAAAAAATTACCGACAAAACCCTTAAGGGAAAGCTTTCTGAAATTGCCCTCATTTATTCAGCCTTTGATGCTCTCATAAGCGAAAGCCGTTTTGACGATGCCGATGTGCTGACTGAAATGGCAAAGGTGCTTTCAGACACAGATTTTTTCAAGGATAAGGTTATTGTAATTGACGGCTTTTCCGAATTCTCCTTCGGTGAAATGAAGCTTATAGAAGTTATGATGAAGCAGAGTGAAAGCCTTTGTGTGACCCTCTGCACCGAAAATCTTTATGATGCTGACGAGCTCAGTGCTTTTTCTTGTGTAAACAAAACAGGCAGAAGTCTGATGAACTCTGCCAAAAAGCTTGCTGTGGAAATTAAAGAACCGATTATAGCAAATTATACTGCGGAAAATCTTCCTGCCGATTTATACCATCTTCACCGCAATCTCTTTTCTCTTTCAGGTGAAGCCTATGAGGGTGAAACCGAAAGCCTTACGGTTATGGAAAGCACCGATATATATAAAGAATGTGACGCAGTTGCAAGAAAAATCAAAAGCTTTCTGAGAGAAGAAAAATACCGCTGCCGTGACATTGCAGTAGTCTGCCGTGAGGGTGAAACCTATGAAAGAATGATGAAGTCATCTTTCAGAAAATACAGCATACCTTTCTTTGAAGACAGACGTCAGCCCATAGAAAATCAGCCACTTATAAGCTTTGTGAAAAGCCTTCTCAGCCTTTCTGTTGACGGCTTTCAGAGTGATGATGTTTTCCGTATGCTTAAAACGGGACTTCACGGCTTTCCTGAGAGTGAAATTTCCCTTTGTGAAAACTATGTTTTTGCCTGGGATATAAACGGCAGCAAGTGGCTTTCAGAGTGGACTGCAAACCCTGAAGGCTTCGGCAGAGAAATCAGTGAGGGTGCAAAATCTGACCTTGCTCTTATCAATAACCTCAGAGAAAAAATAACCGCGTCCGTGCTTTCTTTCAAAGAGAGTGTAAAGACTGCAACAGGCAAGGAGATAACAGAAAAAATTTACCGATATCTTCGTGAAACAAAGGCTGATGAAGCTCTGAAAGAATATGCCCTGAAGCTTGAAGCAGAGGGATTTTTTGAGCTTGCTCTTGAGCAGGAGCAGGTCTGGGATGTGCTTATGGAGGTCTTTGACGAAATTGCAGGTGTGCTTTCTGATAAGACTGTGAGCCTTAAAAGATATCTTGAAATATTCGAGCTTATAATCTCTTCAAAAAGCCTCGGCAAGCTGCCTGACGGCTTTGATGAGGTTTATGTTTCCACGGCTGACAGAATGATGACAAAGCAGAGCAGGGTGGTTTTTGCCGTTGGTATGAATACGGGTGCCTTTCCCTTGCAGCAGCCGTCAGCAGGTCTTCTCAGCATAAGAGAAAAAGAACGTATGGAAACTGCAGGTGTCATTGCAGGGGACAGCGTCAGAGATTTTATGGCAAAGGAGAGATTTCTTCTTTACAGCACTCTGTTTTCAGCTTCAGAAAAGCTCTTTGTTTCTTTCGTGACCTCATCGGGAAACGGTGAAGCTCTTAAAGAAAGTGAATGTATAAGAAACATCAGAAGCATTCTGCCTGTTCATAAGGAAATAACAAGTGCCGAAGAGACTGTGGAAAGCCTCGTAGAAAGCGAAAGTGCGGCCTTTGAGCTGATGGCGAAAAAGTGGCACGAAAATTCACCTGAGGCAGAAGCACTGAGACAGTATTTCAAAGGCAAAGAAGAATACAGAACAAGAATTGAAGCCATTGAAAGAGCAACAGATGAGGGCAGCTTTGCCTTCAGAGATAAGAAAAAAGCTCTGGCTCTTTTCGGCAGAAATATGGTTTTCTCCGCTTCTCAGATGGAGGTTTACTATCAATGTCCCTTTAAATATTTCTGTCAGTACGGTGTTCACGCAAGCCCCAGACTCAAGGCAAGACTTGACCCTGCAAACAGCGGTACAATCATTCACCATTGTCTTGAAACCGTTCTCGGCAACCACAAGGGCAGAGAGTTTCTTCAGCTTACAGATGAAGAGCTCCGTGATGAAATCAGAGCTTGTCTTAAAGAATATATTGAAAAGAATATGGGCGGAAGTGAGGATAAAACCGAACGCTTCAACTACCTTTATATGAGAACAGATAAAATTCTCCGTCACATTATGGAGAGAATTATTGCCGAGTTCAGAGACAGCGATTTTGAAATGTGTGACTTTGAGCTTAAAATCGGCAAGGGCGGTGATGTTGAGCCTCAGCTTATTACCCTGAAAGAGGGAACTGTTCAGATAAAGGGCTTTGTTGACCGTGTTGATAAGCTTGATTTAAACGGAAAAAGATATATAAGAGTTATAGACTATAAATCAGGCTCAAAGGAATTTGTGCTTTCCGATGTGCTTTACGGTCTTAATATGCAGATGCTGCTCTATCTTGTGAGCATTGTGAGAAGTAAGGAAGACTTTTATAAAGACAGCGTTCCTGCAGGTGTGCTTTATTTCCCGGCTAATATAAAGCCTGTCCCTGGTGAAAGAGAAGAAAGCGAAGAAATTCGCAAAAAGAATATGTACTCCCTTTCAAAAATGAACGGTATGCTTGTAGGTGACGAAGTCGTAATCGAAAAAATGGACAAGGAAAAGCAGGGCCTTTTCCTGCCTGCAAAATTTGATTCAAAGGGAAGTGTAAAGGGTAATTTCATTTCTCTTAATCAGTTTAAAAAGCTTTCGGAATATATGGATAAGCTTATAAGAAATATGGGAGACAGCGTTCAGGAGGGTAAAATTCCCGCAAAGCCTGCTCTCGGTCCGACTCATTCAACCACCTGTGAATGGTGTGACTACGGTGAGGTATGCCTTCGTGAAAAAGGCGAATACAGATATATAGAAAAAATGAAGCACGATGATGCTCTCAGAATAATTTCAGGAGGTGAGGACGATGAAGCGTAACTGGACACCGTCACAGAAAAACGCAATTGATGCAAGACGTGGAAGTATTCTTGTTTCTGCTGCTGCAGGTTCAGGTAAAACCGCTGTCCTTACCGAAAGAGTTATAGAGAGAATAACCGATAAAGAAAACCCCACAGGCATTGACAGACTGCTTATAGTAACCTTCACAAGAGCGGCAGCTCAGGAAATGAGAGAGAGAATCAGCGCAGCCGTAAGCTCACTTCTCAGAGAAAATCCGGGTGATGTGAACCTTATCAATCAGCAGATGCTTCTGCCGGGTGCACAGATTTCCACCATTGACAGCTTCTGTATGAATCTTGTAAAAGAGAATTTTCAGCTTCTCGGAATTTCTCCCGATTTCAGAACTGCCGACGAAAGCGAGCTGAAGGTAATCAAAGCCGCAGCTATGGAAAAAGCAATTGAGTCTATGTATGAAGACGGCGGAGAAAGCTTCCGTACCCTCGTTGAGGTGCTTTTCAAGGGCAGAGACGACAGCAACCTTGAAGCTGCAATGGAAAAGCTTTATCAGAGCGCAATGTCATACCCCTTCCCTGAAAGCAGACTCAGTGAATTTGCAGGAAGCTTCAGAGACGGAAAGAGTCTTTCTGAAAGCATTTACGGAAAAAGACTGATTTCTCATCTAAAAGAAAATCTCACTTATGCAATTGAAACATCAGATGAAATTCTGTCAGCAATTGAGGGTGATGATGAACTTACAAAAATGCTTTATGACGCTGCTTCAACCGATAAGGCACAGTGTGAATATATTATGTCGTTTCTCGATAAAGGCAGCTGGGATGAAGCAAGAAGAGCTCTTTTTGCTTTTTCTCCCACAAGACGCGGTAACACACCGAAGGCGCTTAAGGATGACACCGAAGCAACAAGGCTTACTGACCTTCGCAAGAAGAACACAGACAGAATAAGAAAGCTTCCTGAATTTATGTGCACAAGCGAAGAGGAATACAGAGATGATATGGAATTTTTCTTCCCTCTTATGGAAAGCCTTGTCACCTGTACAAAGAGATTTATGACTGCCTTTTCAGAGATGAAAGAAGAAAAGAAGCTTGCCGATTTCTCTGATATTGCCCATATGGCTCTTTCTCTTCTCGTAAAGGAAACGGAAGACAGCTTCGAAAGCACCGACCTTGCAAAAGAAATAAGCCTTAACTACGATGAAATTCTTATTGACGAATATCAGGACACCAACAAGGCTCAGGATATGCTTTTCACCTCTGTTTCAAGAAACAACCTTTTCAGAGTAGGTGACGTGAAGCAGAGCATCTATTCCTTCCGTCAGGCTATGCCTGAAATTTTCCTTTCACTTAAAAACAGCTTTGAGCTGTATGATAAAGAAAAAGACACTTATCCTGCAAAAATCATTCTCGGCAACAACTTCAGAAGCCGAAAGGGTGTAACAGACATAATCAACTTTATTTTCTCTCAGATTATGTCAGAGGAAAGCGGCGGTATGGAATACGGGCAGGAGGACAGCCTTGTAGCAAGCGCAGCCTATGAGACGAAAAGTGAAGCAGACAGTGAGCTTCACATTATAGATACTGAAAACCTTGACACATTTACTGAAAACTCAACCATTGCTCAGGCTAAATATGCCGCAGAATTAATCAACAGAATGATTGCTGACGGCTTTACCGTAAAAGACGGTGACACAGAAAGAAGGGCAACCTATAAGGATTTTGCTGTGCTTCTGCGTGCAGTGGGCGGTGACCGAGGCGTTACCTATGCAGAGGTTTTCCGCAGAGCGGGAATTCCTGCCTTCACTGAGGTTTCAGGAAAATTCCTTATGTCAAATGAAATCAGCCTTGCTCTCAACATTCTTCGCATTATAGATAATCCCAAGCAGGATATACCTCTTCTCAGCGTTATGATGAGTCCTGTTTTCGGCTTTTCTCCTGACGAGATAAGTGAGCTTAAAACCGAGACAAAAACAGGTAACTTTGAAGAGGACAGAAGAGCTGACCTTTATGCAAATCTTCTCATAATGAGAGAAAAATCAGAGAAGGTTGAAGCCTTTCTGAAAAAGCTTTCATTCTGGAGAAATCTCAGCCTTTGCCTTTCATTGGGTGAGCTTATAAATGAAATTTATGAGGATACTGCTCTTGTGCCGATTTTTGATGCAGTTGACAAATCAGGCACAAAGCGTGCGAACCTTATGCTTCTTTGCGATTATGCCTCAGCTTATGAAAAAAGCGGTTATTCGGGACTCACAGGCTTTCTCAATTTTGTTGAAAAGCTTCGTGATAAAAAGCAGGATATGTCAGGCTCTCTCGGAATTTCACAGCAGGCAGATGTTGTGAAGATTATGACCATTCACAAATCAAAGGGCCTTGAATTTCCCGTGTGCATTCTTTCAGGCTGTGCGGGGGAATTCAATATGATGGATCTTAACGAAAATATGATAATCAGCCACAAAGACGGCATCGGTCTTCAGAGAAGAAATCCGCAGACCTTCGAGCAATACAGAACCCTCTGTCATACTGCGGTTAAGCTTTCAATGCGTAATGACCTTATTGCTGAGGAAATGCGTGTTCTCTATGTTGCCCTGACAAGAGCAAGAGAAAAGCTCATTATGCTTTATGCAGACGATAATCCTCTCAAGGCAATCGGAAGCATGATGAACAGTATCAACAGCAGAAACAAGCGCCTTAACCCCGTTGTGGTGAAGGGTGCAGTCAGCTACGGCAAATGGATAATAACCGCACTTCTTAGACACGAGGGAGCAAAGTCTCTTCGTGAAGAGCTAGGTGCAAAGGATGATGCCGTTCTTCCCTGCGAATCACCGCTTAAGGTTGTTCTCAGTAAATATGAAACCGAAGATAATAATAAAGAAAGCGGTAAAGAGGAAAAAGCGTCAGCCGATAAGGATTTTCTGAAGCTTATTGAGGAAAGGGCCGGCTACAGATATAAGTATGAGGCTCTTTCTAAGGTGATTACCAAACGTGCTGCTTCTGAGGTTGACCGTGATTTTATTGATAGAGATTACTTTGCGTCATCAATGCCCACTTTTATGTATGAGGGCGGACTCACAGGTGCAATGAAGGGTATTGCTACCCATACCTTTATTCAGTTTGCCGATTATGAAAAGGCTAAGGTGAGCGTGCAGAGCGAAATTGACCGTCTTTACTCTCTCGGAATTCTTTCTGAAACCGAGGCAAAGGGAATCAATGTAAAAGCGGTTGAAACCTTTTTTGAAAGCAGTCTTTCTGAAAGAATCCTCGGCTCAGAGAAGGTTATGCGTGAAAAGAAATTCACCATAGAAGTGCCTGTTGCTGAAATCTATCCTGACGAAGCAGATATAGCAGGGGATGAAATGATGATGATTCAGGGTATTGCTGACTGTGCTTTTCTTGAAAACGGTGAGCTTATAGTTGTGGACTACAAAACCGACCGTCTCAGAAATGAGGATGACTTCAGGAAAAAGTATTCATCTCAGGTGCTGCTTTACAAAAAAGCTCTTGAGCAGTCAACAGGCTACAAGGTAAAAGAAACTCTTCTTTATTCCTTCCATCTCGGCAAGGAAATAGCAGTTGAATGATTATTTTGAAAAAACTTAAATAAATTTCAAAAATATATTGATTTTTGACTTTTTGTGTGATACAATACCATTCGTTAAATGATGTACTATACCGAAAGAGGTGAAATAGACAATGAAAAAGGACATTCATCCTAACTACGAACAGACAGAAGTAAAGTGCGCTTGCGGTGCTATTGTTGCTACAGGTTCAACAAAGAAAGACATGCACGTTGATATTTGTTCAAACTGCCACCCCTACTTCACAGGTAAGCAGAAGCTCGTTGATACAGGCGGACGTGTTGACAGATTCAATAAGCGTTTCAACCTTGCAAAGAGCAAATAATCAAAGCTTTATTAAAAGAATCAGACGGCGCAATTATTTGCACCGTCTTTCTTGTTTTTAATTTTCAATAAAAAACTGGGGTGTTACAGTGTCAAGCTACAGAACAATAAAAGAGCGTTCACAGGATGAATTTGTGGTGAAGAAATCACGCTTCATCGGTTATGTCTGTCCCGTAAAGACTGAAGAAGAAGCAAAGGCTTTCATTGAAGAGATAAAGAAAAAGCACTGGGATGCAACACACAATGTATGGGCGTATAATCTTCAGGAGGGAATGATAAGACGCTTCAGCGATGACGGTGAGCCTCAAGGTACGGCAGGTATTCCTACCCTTGATGTTATACTCAAGGAAGATGTGGTTGACTGCTGTGTTGTGGGCACAAGATACTTCGGCGGTATTCTTCTCGGCGGAGGCGGTCTTGTAAGAGCATATTCCCATACGGCAAAAATTGCTCTTGATGCAGGCGGAATCATTACCATGGCACTTTGCAAAATTGTGAAGGTTCAGGCAGATTATAACTTCTACGGCAGACTTGTACCTCTTATCTGTGAAGAGGGCGGTATTGTTGAGGATACTGTTTTCGCTGATAACGTTGAAGTTACCTTCAGAATTCCCGAAGAGGATGTTGACCGCTTTGAGGCAAGACTTGTTGATGTTTCCAACGGCAGATTCCACAGCGAAGTTATTGATGAAAAATATTGCGAAATCTGAAAAAGATAAAAATTTCTCAAAAAAATAAGGGGAAATACAGATTTTTTGCGTATATATAAATGAAGGGGAGTGAAAACTGTGGCTAATTTAAGACAGATTACTCTTGACAGAGAAGAAAGCATAATTTCACCGTACGGCTTTCTTTGCAGAAACACAAAGGGCAGACAGAACTATGAGCCTGAATGTCCTGTAAGAACTGCGTTTCAGCGTGATAGAGACAGAATTATCCATTCTGCATCTTTCCGCCGTCTTAAGCATAAAACCCAGGTGTTCCTTTCACCTGACGGTGACCATTACAGAACACGACTTACCCATACACTTGAGGTTTCTCAGATTGCAAGAACAATTTCGAGAGCCTTAGGACTTAACGAAGATTTAACCGAAGCAATAGCTCTCGGCCACGATTTAGGCCACACGCCCTTCGGACATGCAGGGGAAAGAGCTCTTAATGAGGTTGTGCCCGGTGGCTTCAAGCATTATGAGCAGAGCCTTCGTGTAGCAGATTTCATTGAAAAAGAGGGACAGGGGCTTAACCTTACCTGGGAGGTGCGCAACGGAATCGTCTGCCACACAAAGGGTGAAGAAGCAGCAACCCTTGAGGGCAGAATTGTAAAGCTCTCTGACAGAATAGCATATATAAACCACGATATTGATGATGCAATAAGAGCCGGTGTGCTGACTGAAGCAGGCATTCCTCAGGAGGCAAAGCGCTTCCTCGGAGAAACCAAAAGTGCAAGAATCAATACACTTATAATCTCTGCAATTGAAAATACTGTTGATACAGTGATGCTTGACAGAGATGTGCAGAGTGCCTTCGACCTTCTTCATGAATTTATGTTTGACAGAGTGTATACAAATCCCGTCTGCAAAAGCGAAGAGGGCAAAGCGATGAAGCTTGTTCAGAGCCTTTATGAGTTTTTCAGCACTCATCCTGACGAGCTTCCCAATGAATATATAACTATTGCATGGCGTGACGGTGCAGAAAGAGCTGCTGCAGATTATATTGCAGGAATGACAGACGGCTATGCACTTAAAATTTTTGAAAGATACTTTATACCCAGCGGCTGGAGAGACTGACGCAATCACAGATTGCAAATGAATGATGAATAATGAAAAATGAATAATAACGTAAAGACACGCTGCCGTCCCTTTTAAGGGAAGGGGAACCGCTTGCGGTGGAAGGGTGTCTCCGCAATTTAAAAAGTACGAAAGGAGTGAGTAGTATGGCAAGATTTTCAGATGAATTTTTAAATGAGCTTCGTATGCGCTGCGATATTGAGCAGGTAATTTCACCTTATGTGAATCTTAAAAGACGAGGCAAAAATCTTGTCGGTCTTTGTCCTTTTCATAACGAAAAAACTCCCTCCTTTACAGTTTATCCCGACAGTCAGAGCTTTTACTGCTTCGGTTGCGGAGCAGGTGGTGAAGCAATCGGCTTCATAAGAAGAGCTGAAAACCTTGACTTTACCGAGGCAGTCCGCTACCTCTGCGACAAAAGCGGAATGGTGATGCCCTCTGACGGCTATGACGATTCTCTTTCCAAAAAGAGAAAGAGAATGTATGAAATCAACAAGGAAGCGGCGAAGTTTTACAATTCCTGTCTCTTTACCGAAATGGGCAGAGAAGGTCTTGAATATTACAAAAGCCGTGGCTATAAAAAAAGCACAATTACCCGCTTCGGTTTAGGCTATGCACCCAACGAATGGAGAGCTCTTCTTACTCATATGAGAGGACTCGGTTATTCCTATGAGGAGCTTTATGAAGCAAACCTTGCAAACAAAAGCGACAAGGACGGAAAGATAAGCTATTACGACTCCTTCCGTAACCGTGTTATGGTACCTATTATAGATGTGAGAGGTAACGTGGTTGCCTTCGGCGGACGAGTCCTTGATGACAGTAAGCCGAAGTATATCAACACCTCAGATACACTTGTATATAAAAAGAGTCTCGGTGTGTTCGGTCTTAATTTTGCAAAGAACACCACAGAGAAAACTCTTATTCTTGTTGAGGGCTATATGGATGCCATATCTCTTCACCAGGCAGGCTTCACCAACGTAATTGCCTGTCTCGGTACGGCGCTCACAAGTGAAATGGCACATCTGCTTTCACGCTACGCCGATGAGATTATTCTCTCTTACGATGCTGACGAAGCAGGGCAGAAGGCCACTCAGAGAGCAATCGGTATTCTCGGCTCAATCGGAATGAAGCTGAGGGTTGTGCATCTTTCAGGCGGTAAGGACCCTGACGAAATTCTCAGAAAGTACGGCCCTGAACGGTTCAGAAGTCTTATAGACGGAGCTGCAAACGATATTGAGTTTGAATTGCTGAAAGCAAGAGACGGTCTTGACCTTGCCACAAGTGACGGCAAGATGAAATATCTTGAAAAAGCGGCACAGATTCTTTCAAAATCAAGAAGTGAAATCACACGTGACATTTATGCTGCAAGACTTTCGGAAGAGCTGAGCGTTGCAAAGGAAGCCATAACGGCAAGAATAAAACAGATTTCACAGCGTACGGAAAGAAAGGAAAAGCAGGACTTTTTCAGAAAACTGCCTCAGCAGAGTCTTTCGGAAAACTCAAAAACCGCTCTTGCAAATTCAACCAATATAAAAGCGGTGAAAGCTGAAGAGCAGCTTATTGCAACTCTGATGAAAAATCCCGATTATCTGAGACACATCGAAGAAGCTGTATCTCCCGATGATTTCACTGTGGGACTTTATAAACGCATATTCTCACTTGTAACCGAAAAAATAAAAGAGCACAGAAGTCTTGAACTGACATTTTTTGCAGAAGAGCTTACAACTGAAGAAATGAACTCTTTTGTGAAAATCTGCAAAGAAGAAACAAACGTGGGCAAAAGTCTTAAGTTCTGCGAAGACTGTATAATCACTATGCGCAATGAAAGAGAAAAGCTTATGGCCAAGCCCGATGTATCAAAGCTCAGTGATGAAGATTTTCTCAGTCTCTTCAAGAAAAAATAAAACCATTCGCTGCCTTCAAAAGCAGTAGTATAGAAAGGACAGTAAACTTATGGAAACACAGGAAAAAAACTTGATGCTCAAAGCTCTCGTTGACAGAGGTATAGCACAGGGAAAGCTCAACTCAACAGAAATCGACACAGTGCTTGTTGAAGCTGATGTTGATATGGAGGAAATGGAGAAGGTTTATCAGAAGCTTGAAGCTCACGGCGTTGAAATCGTGGACGACCTTTCTGATGAAATTCTCAGTGAAATTTCAGTTGACATTGACCTTCCCAAGGATTATGACAACTCTGCAATGATTGCTGACCCCAAGAGTGTAATTGACGACCCCGTAAAGGTTTACCTTAAGGATATCGGCAGAGTGCCTCTTCTTTCACCTGAAGAGGAAATTGACCTTGCAATCAGAATTTCAGCAGGGGACAGAGAAGCAAAGGATATTCTCACAAAGGCTAACCTTCGTCTTGTTGTTTCAATTGCAAAAAGATATGTGGGCAGAGGTATGATGTTCCTCGATCTTATTCAGGAGGGTAACCTCGGTCTTATCAAGGCTGTTGACAAGTTTGACCATACAAAGGGCTTCAAGTTCTCAACCTATGCTACATGGTGGATAAGACAGGCTATTACAAGAGCTATTGCTGACCAGGGCAGAACTATCCGTATTCCCGTTCATATGGTAGAAACCATCAATAAGGTTAAAAAGACAAGCAGTATGCTTCTTCACCGTGACGGCAAGGATCCCTCACCTGAAGATATCGCAGCTGAGCTTAAAATGTCACCCGATAAGGTTCGTGATATTCTCAGAATTTCACAGGAGCCTGTTTCACTTGAAACACCCATCGGTGAAGAGGAAGACAGCCACCTTGGTGACTTTATTCCCGATGAGGACGCACTTTCACCTGCAGATGCTGCAGCAATGACCTTCCTTAAGGCTAAGGTAAATGAAGTGCTTGAAACACTCACAGTAAGAGAAGCAGAGGTTCTCCGTCTCCGTTTCGGACTTAAGGACGGCACACCTCAGACACTTGAAGAGGTTGGTAAGGAGTTCAACGTTACAAGAGAGCGTATCAGACAGATTGAAGCAAAGGCTCTTCGTAAGCTCCGTCATCCCAGCAGAAGCAAGCATCTTAAAGACCTTTAATAAAAAAGCACTTCTTCGGAAGTGCTTTTTTAAATGCAAAATTCAAAGTGCAAAATGCAAAATGACTGACGAAATCGGTTAATGAGTTATGCATTATGCAACGTATACAATGTTTCATATAAATTTTATTATTTTATTCAGATTTTTCAAAGTTTATAAAATTCTTGCATAAGATTGCATAAAAACCTCAGAAGCCCCTATTTATAAGGGGTTGAGGCTTATGCAAAGTTTTATGCATTGCATAAGTTTGCATAATATCAGATAAATTCTTCCGATAAATAAAAAAAGGATAAGAGATTCGTCCTCTGTACGGATGTTGTTTGAGGAAAAATACGGAAAATTATAAAACTTCTTGTAATTTTCACAATTCAATGATAGAATAAGCTTACACTCAAAAGAAAGGAATTTTTTATTATGAGGAAAACAAGCAGAATTCTTGCAGCTCTTTTCTGTGTTCTTATGCTTATTTCAAGTGTAAGTGCGGTTTCTTTTGCCGCTTCAAAAAAGCCTGCTGCAACAAAGAAAATTTCAACATCCGTTACGGCAACTTCAATCAAGCTCACTTGGAGCAAAGTAAGCGGAGCGTCAGGTTACCGTGTTTATCAGTATAAGGATAAAAAGTGGGTTGCTGTAAAAAGCAGCACAACAAGCAATACATACACAGTGAAATCTCTTGTTCCTGCCACTTCATATAAGTTCTCAGTGAAGACATATAAGAAGTCAGGCGGCAAGACCTATTGGTCAGACAGCAAGAGAATCACTGTAAAGACTGCTGCAGTAAGCAACACAAAATCAGTGAAGGCAACTGCCCTTGACAACTGCAAGGTAAAGCTCAGCTGGGATAAGGTAAGCTCAGCAGGGGGCTATGTTGTATACAGATATACTGACGGTGAATGGAAGAAGCTTAAATCCACAACGGCAACATCATATACCGTTTCAGGTCTTAACGCAAAAACAACCTACAAATTCCTTGTGAAGACCTACCTCAAGGCTTCAGGCAAATATTACTATTCATCAGGTAAGAGTGTTTCTGTAAAGACAGGCGCTCTTTCTGTGGGCAAGATTATGGAAATGGACGTTGTGCCCACCTCTGACACAGTAAAGCTCTCATGGGTGAGTGACGGAAACATCACCGGCTACAGAGTATATATGTTTGATGAGTCAGTGCAGAAGTATAATACCCTTGCAACAATCAAAACAACCGAATATACCGTAAAAGACCTTGAAGGCTCAATGGAATATAACTTTGTTGTAAGACCTTATGCAAAGTCAGGCTCAACAACTGTATGGGGTGACAAGTACACCGTTGACACAAAAACTCTTCTTTCTGCTCCCGGCGCAATTACTGCTACTGTTAGCGGAAGTGAAGCTACTGTTCTTTGGTCAGCTTCAGATAACGTTGACGGCTACGAGATTTATCTCTATGACGAAAGAGAAGACAGCTTCACAGAGTTTGTGGATGCTGTAGAGGATAACTATTTCACCTACACAATTCCTGCAGGCAAAAAGGTAACCCTCGGTGTTCTTTCATACAGTGAAAACGAAAACGGCAAGACAGACCGCAGCTCAGTAAGAAGCATCACTCTCGGCGGTGCAAACTATTATAAGAATATCTTCAAAACAGGTCAGTATAGCTTCACAACAGAAATTGAAGGCTACGACACAGATATCTATTATAAGAACGGCAACACCCATGTACGCACTGTTATGCCTATAAGTGACGGACTTGATGCAGACTGCAAGATTATCTATAACAAGAGCAAGGATAAGACAATTGCCCTTATGTCAATAACAGGCTTCGGCGGTTTCTACTGTAATGACATTGAAGCTATTGCAGGCTCAGAAATGGATATTTCTTCAGTTGATGCTTACAACACAAGATTCACAAAGAGTGAGCCCGTAAGCGAAACTGTTATCACCGAAATTACTTACGGTGACAAAACTCTCATTTCAGAGTGCTATGAAGATAAAGACGGCAACACAGTTATCTTCTATTTTGAAGACGGCAAAATCGTAAAGCACGACATAATCAGGCCTGACGGTACGGTTGACAGCCTTATTGTAAGAAATGTAAGCTCAAGCGTAAGCGACAGCAAATTCAACGTAACACCTCCGTGGAACTATATTAATATTGATTCATTTATCAGTTAAAGAAAAATCCACTAACCCGTGTGTTTAAATGGTTTAAATTGCAAAATAAGAAAAATCCCTTCCTTTGGAGAAAATCCTCAGGAGGGGATAATTTTTTTGATTTTTATTTTATAAGCTTCAGAAAGTGTTAATAAAATGAAAAAATCCGCCAAAAAAGCGGAAAAATCTGAAAAAAATAAGAGACAACACCCCGAAACCCCTTGACAACGGGATTTAAACTGTGTTATCATAACAAAATGTATAATGGTCTAATATGCCTACGTATATCTTACTGAAATCATATTAGCACTTAACTGAAAAAATGTCAAGAACTTTTTTCAAAAAACAATTTTTATCAGCAATGCCTTCGGGCAAATAAATAAAGATATGGAGTGATAAGCTATATGGTAAATGTTACCAACGTAAAACTCGGTACCAATACCCGTAAGAGTTTCGGCAAGATCAAAGAAGTTATGCCTATGCCTAACCTTATCCAGGTTCAGAAGGACTCTTACAAATGGTTCATCGAAACCGGTCTTAAAGAAGTGCTTAAGGATATGTCAGACATCACTGACTACAGCGGAAACCTTGTGCTTTCTTTCATCGACTACAGAATGGATGACAAACCGAAGTACACCGTAAAGGAATGTAAGGAGAGAGACACCACTTACTCAGCTCCCATGCGTCTTACTGTTCGTCTTTACAACAAGGAGACAGGTGAGGTTAAGGACAGCGAAGTTTATATGGGTGAATTCCCCCTTATGACAGAAAGCGGTACCTTCATCATCAACGGTGCAGAACGTGCTATTGTTTCACAGCTTGTCCGTTCACCCGGCGTATATTTCGGAATGACTCACAATGTTACAGGTAAAAGGCTTTTCACTTCAACAATCATTCCGGGCCGTGGCGCATGGCTTGAATATGAAACAGACCAGAACGATCTCTTCTATGTAAGAATTGATAAGAACAGAAAGATTCCCATCACAACTCTTATCCGTGTTCTCGGTTACTCAACAGATAACGATATCCGTGAGTTCTTCGGTATGGATGACAGAATCGAAGCTACTCTCGAAAAGGATAACACAAAGAACACCGAAGAAGCTCTTATTGAAATCTATAAGAAGCTCCGTCCCGGTGAACCCCCAACACTTTCAAGTGCACAGAGCCACATTGAAGGTATGTTCTTCGATGAAAGAAGATATGACCTTTCAAGAGTCGGCAGATATAAATACAACAAAAAGCTTGGCATTTCTGACAGACTCCGCGGCTTCAGACTTGCTGCTCCCATCGTAAACGATCTCACAGGTGAAATCATCGCTGAAGAAGGTGAGCTTGTTACAAAGGAAAGAGCTTATGAAATTGAACAGGCAGGCGCTAAGATTGCTTATGTAACAGTTGAAGGTCAGGAAGAACCCGTAAAGGTTATTTCAAACCAGATGGTTGACATCAAGGGCTACATTCCTTACCTTTCAGACGAAGAGCTCAGAAGCGTTGGTATCAACGAGCACGTAAGATACACTGTTCTTATGGATGTTCTTTCAGAAATTGACGGTATGGAAAAGGATGAGGTTCTCGCTTACCTTGAAGCAAAGGCTGACGAGCTTATTCCCAAGACCATTATCGTTGACGATATTCTCGCATCAATCAACTACCTTAACTGTCTTGCTAACGGTGTAGGTCACGCTGATGACATCGACCACCTCGGCAACAGACGTATCAGAAGCGTTGGTGAGCTTCTTCAGAACCAGTTCCGCGTTGGTTTCTCAAGAATGGAAAGAGTTGTTAAGGAAAGAATGACTCTTCAGGCTCAGGAATCAGATAAGGTAACTCCTCAGGCTCTTATCAACACAAGACCTGTAATTGCAGCTGTAAGAGAATTCTTCGGTTCATCACCCCTTTCACAGTTCATGGACCAGAACAACCCCCTTGCAGAGCTTACACATAAGAGAAGACTTTCAGCTCTCGGCCCCGGCGGTCTTTCACGAGACAGAGCAGGCTTCGACGTTCGAGACGTACACTACTCACACTACGGCCGTATGTGTCCCATCGAAACACCTGAAGGTCCCAACATCGGTCTTATCTCATACATCGCTACATTCGCAAGAATCAACGAATACGGCTTCATTGAAGCTCCCTTCCGTCCCATTGACAAGGCTACAGGCGAGGTTCTTGAAACCTTCGAATATATGACAGCTGACGTTGAAGACGAATACACAGTTGTTCAGGCTAACGAGCCTCTTGATGAAAACAACCGTTTCATCAGAAGCAAGGTAAACGCACGTCACCGTGACGAGTTCCTTGAAATTGATCCTTCAAGAGTAGACTACATGGACGTATCACCCAAGATGGTTGTTTCAGTAGCTACATCACTTATTCCCTTCCTTGAAAACGACGACGCAAACCGTGCTCTTATGGGTGCGAACATGCAGCGTCAGGCAGTGCCTCTTCTTACCTGTGATTCACCTATGGTAGGTACAGGTATGGAATATAAGGCAGCAACAGACTCAGGCGTATGTGTACTCGCTAAGGATGCAGGTACAGTAACATACGTAAGTGCTGACAAGGTTGACGTTATCACAAAGGATAACAGAGTTGACACATATAACCTTATCAAGTTCATGCGTTCAAACCAGGGCACATGTATCAACCAGAAGCCCGTTGTAAAGGTTGGCGACGTAGTTGAAAAGGATCAGGTTATTGCAGACGGTCCCGCAACTGACAAGGGTGAGCTTGCTCTCGGTAAGAATGCACTTATCGGCTTTATGACCTGGGAAGGTTACAACTACGAGGACGCTGTTCTCATCAATGAAAAGCTTGTCCGTGATGATGTTTACACATCAATTCACATTGAAAAGTATGAACTCGAAGCAAGAGATACAAAGCTCGGACCCGAAGAAATCACAGACGACATCCCCAATGTTGGTGATGCTCTCAAGGACCTTGACGAAAGAGGTATCATCCGTGTAGGTGCTGAGGTTCATGCAGGTGATATTCTTGTAGGTAAGGTTACACCCAAGGGTGAAACTGAGCTTACAGCAGAAGAAAGACTTCTCAGAGCTATCTTCGGTGAAAAGGCAAGAGAAGTAAGAGATACATCTCTTCGTGTACCTCACGGTGAATACGGTATCGTAGTTAACGTTGAAGAATTCACAAGAGAAAACAGCGACGAGCTTTCACCCGGTGTAAACAAGGTTGTTCGTTGCTACATCGCTCAGAAGAGAAAGATTCAGGTGGGCGACAAGATGGCTGGTCGTCACGGTAACAAGGGTGTCGTTTCACGAGTTCTTCCTCAGGAAGATATGCCCTTCCTTTCAGACGGTACTCCTCTTGACATCGTTCTTAACCCCCTTGGCGTACCTTCACGTATGAACATCGGTCAGGTACTTGAAGTGCATCTCGGCTTTGCTTGCCGCAAGATGGGCTGGAAGATTATGACTCCCGTATTTGACGGTGCTCACGAAGATGACATCAGAGAAGCACTCGGAGAAGCAAATCTCAACGAAAACGGTAAGTCAGTTCTTTATGATGGTCGTACAGGTGACCGTTTCGACGGCGAAGTAACAGTCGGTGTTATGTACTACCTTAAGCTCCACCACCTTGTTGACGATAAGATGCACGCTCGTTCAACTGGTCCGTACTCACTCGTAACACAGCAGCCCCTCGGCGGTAAAGCTCAGTTCGGTGGTCAGC
>JAZRJR010000110.1:0-17996 GCA_045645885.1 Acutalibacteraceae bacterium
ATTTAAGTCTTACAGTACCTGTTACGTATTTATCCATTTCGTCATACATAGCAGACATAGCTTCTCTAAGTGGTGTGAACCATTTTCCGTCATACACGAGCTGTGAGAACTGAGTCTGGCTGAGTCTCTTAAATGCCTGTGTGTCGCGGTCAAGACAGAGATATTCAAGTTCCTGAATAGCTGTGTAGAGAATTGTTCCACCCGGTGTTTCATAAACGCCACGGCTCTTCATACCAACAAGACGGTTTTCAACCATATCGGCAATACCGATACCGTTAGCGCCACCGATTTCGTTGAGAGCTGTAACCATTGCAGGACCGTCGAGCTTTTCACCGTTAAGTGTTGTGGGAACACCCTTTTCAAAGCCGATTGTGATGTATGTAGGAACATCGGGAGCCTTTTCGGGAGTCACGCCAAGTTCAAGAATTTCGTCATACTTGGGTTCATTTGCAGGATTTTCAAGATCAAGGCCCTCGTGTGAAAGGTGCCAGATGTTCTTATCCTTTGAGTAGTTTGTTTCTCTTGTAATCTTAAGAGGAATGTTCTTCTGGATTGCATATTCAATTTCGTCTTCACGGCTCTTGAATTCCCATGTTCTCCAGGGAGCGATGATTTCCATATCAGGAGCAAAAGCCTTGATTGCAAGCTCGAAACGAACCTGGTCATTACCCTTACCTGTGCAGCCGTGACAGATTGCGTCAGCGCCTTCAGCGAGAGCGATGTCAACAATTCTCTTAGCAATGATAGGACGAGCGAATGATGTGCCGAGAAGGTACATACCTTCGTAAACAGCACCTGCCTTGAGTGTGGGGTAAATGTAATCTTCAACGAATTCCTTGTTGTGGTCTTCGATGTAAAGCTTTGAAGCACCTGTAGCAAGAGCCTTTTCTTCAAGACCTTCAAGCTCTGATGACTGACCAACGTCACCTGAAACTGCAATTACTTCACAGCCTTCATAGTTTTCCTTGAGCCAGGGAATGATGATTGATGTGTCAAGTCCGCCTGAGTAAGCAAGGACGATTTTTTTGATGTCTTTCTTATTTTTCTTTGCTTTCATTTTAATCTATCTCCAATCAATTTGTTTTTTTGTGACTTACCCTATTATACGCAGCTTTATGCAAAAGTCAAGGGGTATTTTCAAATATTTTTCGATTTTTATGCAAATTTCTTGAATATTTTTACCGTATTTCTGAATTATGCATACAGTTTATGCATAAAATCAAACCTGATATGCATAAAGCCTCAAAAAGGCAGAGTTCTGTCTCTGCCTTTTCATTATAATTATGATTTGTAGAATTCGAAGCAAGCTCTGTATGTGCTGTAAACGTCAAACTTTGAAACAACCTCATAAGGAGCGTGCATTGAAAGCACGGGTACACCAAGGTCAACAACATCAACGTTGAGGTTTGCAATATACATTGCAACTGTTCCTCCGCCGCCTTCGTCAACCTTACCGAGTTCACCGATCTGCCATGAAACGTCAGCAGCATCGAGGATTCTTCTCACCTTGCCCACAAATTCAGCACTTGCATCTGATGTGCCTGACTTACCTCTTGAGCCTGTATACTTTGTGATAACTGCACCGTGGTTAAGTGTGCAAGCATTGTACTTGTCGTGAACTGAAGAGAAGGTGGGATCAAAACATGCATTTACATCTGCTGAAAGACATTCTGACTTTGAAAGAGCATCTCTGCCGTCAATACCGTCCATTTTTGCAAGATCGCAGATAAAGTATTTCATATAAGCTGAGTTAAGACCTGTGTTACCGTCTGAACCGATTTCTTCCTTATCTGAAAGAACTGCAAGAATTGTGTGTTCAGGTACATCTGAATCAAGAACTGCTTTATATGCAGGGTAAGCACAAACTCTGTCGTCGTGACCGTAAGCACCGATCATGCTTCTGTCGAAGCCGATATCTGAAACAGGAAGAGCGGGAACAAGCTCAAGCTCTGCTGAAATGAAATCCTTTTCAATAACACCGTACTTTTCGTTGAGAAGTGCGAGAATGTTGAGCTTTACAAGCTCACTGCCGCTGTCAGATTTGAAGGGTCTTGAACCGATGAGGATGTTAAGCTCTTCACCCTTGATGCCGCCGCTGAGTGTTCTTTCGCCCTGCTCTCTGCCAAGGTGAGGAAGAAGGTCTGTGATTACAAACTTGGGTTCGTCAGCCTTTTCACCGATTGAAACCTTAACAGTTTCACCGTCACCCTTAATCATTACACCGTGAAGTGCAAGAGGAATTGCTGTCCACTGATACTTCTTGATGCCGCCATAGTAGTGAGTTTTGAAGTAAGCCATTTCTGAGTCTTCATAAAGCGGTGTGGGTTTAAGGTCAAGACGGGGTGAGTCAATATGAGAAGCAACAATTTTTGCGCCCTCTGTTACACCCTTCTTACCCATAACTGCAAGAATGATTGCCTTGCCTCTGTTATTATAGTATACCTTATCTCCTGCGTTGTACTTTGTGCCCTTTACGAAAGGTACAAAGCCGTTAGCTTCAGCTTCAGCGATAACGTAATCAACACATTCTCTTTCTGTCTTAGCTTCTGAAAGGAAGGTTTTGTAGCCTTCACAGAAAGCATCAGCCTTAGCAATTTCACTCTCGCTCATAGCCTTGCTGAAATGTTCTTTTTTGAGCATAAGCTTCTCTGAAAGAAGCTCAGCCTGAGTTTTTTCTTTTTCCATAGGAATGTTCCTTTCATTTATATAATTTTTCATATATTTTTTTGGTTTCGAGAACCTTGGTTACATATTTTCTGGTGGTCGGAAAAGGTATGTGGCTGAGGTTTTTTCCGTCTTCGGAGTATTCTTCATTCAGAAGCCACTTGTCAACATTTCCCGGCCCTGCGTGATAAGCTGCAACAGCGACCGCTTCACACTCATATTTTTCTATAAGATAACCGTAAAGATGACAGCCGTATCTGACATTGTATTCTGCTGTGAACATATCATCATACTCCGTGTCATCCTTAAGTCTGCCTTTTATCCAGTCAAAGGTATCGGGCATAATCTGCATAAGACCTCTTGCGCCCACAGACGAAACTGCATCACTGTGAAAACCGCTTTCACACTTTATAACAGCGTAAACGAAAGAATCTGAAAGATTATTTTCCTTACTGTATGTTTCGACAAATTCGGTATATCTCTGAGGATATAATGTCTTAAGCGCTGACACAGAACCGAAGAAAACAAGCACAGCCATCGCAGAAAGCACAATTAAAGCAAGACATATTCTCAGCAGTAACGGGTGCTTTATCTTCATTCTGTCAGCTCCTTAAGTGTAAGCTCAATTTCCCTTTCATAGGGCGGATAGTTTCTTATAAGTATATCCGCTTTTTCATTATAGTATTCGTCAGGGAACTGAGCATTTATTCTTATGAGCGCCTGCTCTTTTGTTATTCCGTCTCTGAGAAGAATGCGTGAAAGACGGATTTCCTCAGGTGCGGTTACCACAATAATCTTCTCGCAAAGATCCTTGCAGCTGCTTTCAAGAAGAGCCGCCGCATCGATTACTGCAAAAGAAAAGCCTTCTGCTTCAGCTTTTCTGAGCTCTTTTTCAAACTCAGCCTTGATTATGGGGTGAGTGATTGCATTGAGCTTTGCCGTGCTTTCTCTGTCTTTGAAGGCACGTGACGCAAGAAGCTTTCGGTTAAGGCTTCCGTCATCTTCAATTATATCACAACCGAACTCGTTTGCCAACATGGAAATTGCCGGTTTTCCTTTTTCTGTAATACTGCGGGCAATTTTATCTCCGTCAATAACACAGAAGCCCATCTTTTCCAGCTTTTCGGCAACGGTGCTTTTGCCTGCGCCTGTTTTTCCCGTAAGACCGTAAACCTTCATTTTTCACACCTCAATTATAGAAAAGCCTGAAGCTCTCACAAGACGATTGAAAACCGCAAGACCCACACCGTCACTTTCAGGAAAACGTGCATAGACTTTTTTTGCTTTCAGCTTGTCAAGTGTACGCAGAGAATCGAAAATATGCTTTGCCTGAGAAGCAGGATCGTTTTTTCTGCCGTATACAATTGAGGGAAGTGAAATTTCTTTTTCTTCACCCTCAAAAAGAAGACAGTAAGTGCCTTCCTCTTTATTTTCTTCTGCAAAGCTTCTGAAATCGTCAAAGCTTCCTTTAACGAGAGTCACCTTTGCTTCAGGTGAATAATGCTTATATTTCATACCCGGTGAGGGTGCTTCTCTTCCGTCAGCAAGCTTTTCATAAACTGCATCATCAACGGTAAATTCACCCAGAACCTCCGTAAGCATTTCTGTTGTTATTCCTCCCGGTCTGAAAAGTCTCGGCGGTGACACAGCAAGAGAAATCACTGTTGATTCAACACCCACATCGCTTTCTCCACCGTCAACAATTGCATCAATTCTGCCCATAAGGTCATCCATAACATGTGACGCCTTTGTGGGACTGGGCTTACCCGATGTGTTTGCCGAGGGTGCTGCAAGCGGAAAGCCGCATTCCTTTATGATTGCTCTTGCAACCTCGTGTCCCGGCATTCTAACACCGACGGTAGGAAGTCCGCCGCTTACTGTAAGAGGGATTTTATCCGATTTCGGAAGAATGATTGTGAGCGGACCCGGCCAGAATTTTTCACTGAGCTCTTTTGCTGGCTCAGGTATGTATTCCACAAGGCTTTCCCATTCACTCATTTCACTGATATGAACGATAAAGGGATTATCTGAAGGTCTGCCCTTGGCCGTAAAAATTTTCTCGGCGCTTTCCTTCGAAAGAGCGTTTCCTGCAAGACCGTAAACCGTCTCTGTGGGAATCGCAACAATTCCGCCGTTTTTAAGTATCTCTGCAACCTCTTTGATTTTTTCATCAGAGGCTGAGGTTATTTCATATAATTTTGTTTCCATAGTTACTGTTCAGTACCTTTCAGCTTTTCGGCAGTATCATAGGTTATGAGGGCATCAATAACCTCATCAAGGTCACCGTTGAGTATCTGCTCAAGCTTATATATTGTAAGACCGATGCGATGGTCTGAAAGTCTTTTCTGCGGGTAATTATAGGTACGGATTCTTTCGCTTCTGTCACCTGAGCCTACCTGATTTTTTCTCTCGTCAGCAATTGAGCTTTGCTGCTTTTCTCTTTCAGCCTCAAGAATTCTTGAACGGAGAATACGCATAGCCTTATCCTTGTTCTTATGCTGACTTCTTTCGTCCTGACACTCTACAACCGTACCTGTGGGTATGTGAGTTATACGGATTGCCGATTCTGTTTTGTTGATGTGCTGACCGCCTGCACCGCTTGATCGGAAGGTGTCAATCTGCAAATCGGCAGGATTAATTTCTATATCAACCTCTTCTGCTTCGGGAAGCACTGCAACGGTTGTTGTGGAGGTATGTATTCTGCCCTGATTTTCAGTTTCGGGAACACGCTGAACACGGTGAACTCCCGATTCAAATTTAAAGCGTGAATATGCACCCTCACCCTTAATCATAAAGCTGACTTCCTTGAAGCCGCCAAGCTCTGTAGGATTTGAGTAAAGCGTTTCTGTCTTGAATCCCTTGCTTTCGGCATACATTGAATACATTCTGTAAAGCACGCCTGCAAAAAGTGCTGACTCCTCCCCGCCTGCACCGCCACGGATTTCAACGATTACATTTTTGTCGTCATTGGGGTCTTTGGGAAGAAGAAGGATTTTCAGTTCTTCATATATTCTTGCAGTATCAAGCTTCGCCTGTTCATATTCTTCCTGAACCATCTCTTTGAAATCTCTGTCCAGCCCGCCCTCATCGAGAAGGGCTCTGGACTCATTGAGAGTTTCCTCAGCAGCTTTATATTCACGGAATTTTTCCACAACAGGAGAAAGATTCTTCTGCTCTTTCAAAAGCGAAGAATAAAGCTCCATATCAGAAATAACATCAGGGTTATAGAGCATAGAGGTAATCTCTTCAAATCTTTCCTCTGCTCCTTTTAATTTATTAAGCATAAAAATCTCCTTTTCTGTCAAATATCACTTATGAAAAGGTTGACTTCTATTCCTCAGCACCCTCAGGACGGAGAATTTTTTTGATGTTCTTTTCGATTTTATTGCGTGGCACGAGAATGACGTGCTCACATTTTTTACACTGAAGGCGAAAATCCATACCTGAACGGAGCACTAAAAATTCATTTGTGCCGCAGGGATGCTTCTTCTTCATTACGAGTGTGTCACCAACACGAACATCCATATAACAATTCCTCCGTAATTCAATAAATAATCAAGGGTGCGCTCTCTCTGTTTATATAGCGCAAAAATCACCTTACTGATTATTATAACATAATTAAAAGTAAAATATCAATGATATTGAGCATATATTAAAACAAAAACGATAAAGAAAGGGTTTTAAAAATGAAAAAGTTCTATCCTGAAAACCACCTGATTCACACCGCCGAAAACAAAAATGTGCTTATGAGCAAGGCGGCAATCAAAGAAGCATACTACAGCGGTAAGATAATCGAGGCAAGAGCCACCGTATGTGACAAGGATCATAACCTTCACGTTGACCTTGGTGTAATGAAGGGCATTATCCCCCGAAATGAGGGTGCCATGGGCATTGAAGACGGCTCAGCAAGAGATATAGCCATCATTTCAAGGGTAAACAAACCTGTGCAATTCCGTGTTATTGACTTTTCAACAGATGAAAAAGGTGAAACCGTTGCAATTCTCAGCAGAAGAAGTGTTCAGCTTGACTGCATGAGAGAATATATCTCCGCCCTTACCCCAGGCTGTATTATTGATGCCGTCATCACCCATATGGAGCCTTTCGGTGTCTTTGCAGACATCGGGTCGGGAATCAGCGCCCTTATGCCCATTGACAGCATTTCAGTTTCGAGAATCCCACACCCGTCAGCAAGATTTTCTGCAGGTGAAAAAATCAGAGCAGTTGTAAAAAGCATTGATGAAAACGGCAGAATCACTCTCAGCTATAAGGAGCTTCTCGGCACGTGGGAAGAAAATGCAGCTCAGTTCAGACCCGGTGAAACCGTTCCCGGAATCATACGTTCTGTGGAGCGCTACGGAATTTTTGTAGAGCTTGCTCCTAATCTTGCAGGTCTTGCCGAATATGTTCCTGGTGTTGAACCGGGCCAGCACGCCAGTGTCTACATCAAGAATCTCATTCCCGAAAAAATGAAGATAAAGCTCATTATTGTAGATTCCTTTGAAGCGCCGTACCCCAACGAGCCTGTAACATACTATAACAAGAGCAGCTTTATTGACCGTTGGATTTATTCACCCGAAAGCTGTCCGAAAAGAGTAGAAACAGTTTTTTCCTCTTATGAGTTGACGGAAACAGCAATCTGATGTAAAATAATGAATGAAGAAAATTCAGGAAGGTGAAAAATATGAAAATCAAGAACATTTTACGCAAAAGAAATGCTTCACTCAGATATGAGGCAATGAGCGCCGTTGCTTCTGCAGCGACAGGTGCAGCTGACCTTCTCTGCGCACCCCCGTCAATCAAAAATGCAAAAAGGGTGCTTTGTGTTCAGCCTCATCCCGACGACAATCAGATTGGTATGGGCGGCACAATTGCATATATGCGCTCTCTGGGCATTGAGGTTTATGAGCTTACCGTAACTGACGACCGTTTTGCAGAGCCTGAATATATCGGCAAGGAAAACGAAGTTGTTACTATCCGTCAGAAGGAGGCTCTTGCTGCTCAGCAGGCTCTCGGAATGAAAAATGCAGGCTTCCTCGGTTTTGCAGACAAGAATGACAACACCGAAAGAGAAATCTCACTTAAGGTTATGGAAGTAATCCGTGAAATCAAGCCCGATTACGTATTCACAGTTGATCCCAACCTCGCAACAGAATGTCACAGCGACCACATCAAGGTGGGTAATGCCGTAAAATACGCCGTAATGGATGCACAGTGTAATTTCTATCCTGAATTTATTGACGGCAAGCTCCGTGACGATGCGTGGAAGGTTTCAGCAATCGGATTTTATTACACCGATAAGCCCAACACCCTTGTTGATATAAGTGACTTTGAAGAAGAAAAGATGAAGGCTGTAAAATGCCACGTTTCTCAGGCTGAGCCTACACTTCTTGCTGCAATTATGCTTCAGCAGAAAATGTTTGCAGAAGGCACTGAATACAAGGCAGCTGAGCCGCTCAGAATGCTTAACAGTCTTCAGATTCACTGCTTTAACCTTCCTGTGGAATAATTCTCAGTAATATACATCCCACCGTTTTTCGGTGGGATTAAGTTTTTTAACTGCTATTGATAAAGGCGGATATTTGTGATATAATCATCGGTGCATTATTAAAAAGGAGGAATTCCCTATGCCCCTTTGGACAGGACGTTTCAAGAAAGCTCTTGACAAAAAAACAAACGATTTCAATTCATCAATTCCCTTTGACTGCCGTATGGCTCAGCAGGATATAAAAGGCTCCGTTGCTCACGCAACAATGCTCGGCAAGCAGAACATCATCGACAAAAGCGAAAGCGACAAGATTGTTGCTTCACTGAAAGAAATTGCTTCTGACCTTGAAAGCGGTGCTCTTTCAATTGATATGACAGCTGAGGACATCCACACCTTCGTTGAGGGGGAGCTTACAAAGCGTATCGGCGACAGCGGCAAAAGACTCCACACCGCAAGAAGCCGTAATGACCAGGTTGCTCTTGACCTTCGTCTCTATCTTATGGATGAATGTGACAAGCTCACAGAAGCAATCACCGACTTCATCAGAGTCATTGCTGAAAAAGCAAAAGAAAATTACGATGCAGTTATGCCCGGCTACACTCATCTTCAGAGAGCTCAGCCCATCACCTTCGGTCATCACCTGATGGCCTATGCAGCTATGCTTATGCGTGACCTTGACAGACTCTCTGACTGCAAGAAGAGAATGGCTGTGTCACCTCTCGGCTCAGGTGCTCTTGCAGGCACAACCTACCCTCTCGACAGAGAATATGTTGCTGAGCTTCTCGGTCTCAGCGGTGTTTCAACCAACAGCCTTGACGGTGTTTCTGACAGAGACTACGCCCTCGAATTAATGAGCACTCTTTCAATAGTTATGGTACACCTTTCACGCTTTGCCGAAGAAATCATTATGTGGTGCTCATGGGAATTCAAATTCATTGAGCTTGACGATGCTTTCTCAACAGGCAGCAGCATTATGCCTCAGAAGAAGAACCCCGACATTGCAGAGCTTGTACGAGGCAAATCAGGCAGAGTTTTCGGCGACCTTCTCACACTCCTTACTGCTATGAAGGGTATCCCCCTTGCATATAACAAGGATATGCAGGAGGACAAGGAGGCAGTATTTGACGCAGTTGACACCGTTCTCATCTGTGTTGAAACCTTTGCGCCTATGCTTGAAACCGCAACTGTACTTCGCAAGAATATGAGAAACGCAGCAGCAAAGGGTTTTATCAACGCAACCGACTGTGCTGACTATCTTGTATACAAAGGTCTTCCCTTCAGAGATGCATACAAGGCTACAGGTCAGCTCGTTGCCCTTTGCATTGACAAGGAGCTTACACTTGAAACACTTCCCATCGAGGAATATAAAAACGTATGCAACCTCTTTGAAGAAGATGTTTATGAGGCAATTGACCTTGATGTATGCGTCAAAAAGAGAACCGTCAAAGGCGGACCCTCTCCCGAATGTGTACTCAGAGAAATTGAGGCGCTTCTTGAAAAGCTCGGCTGAAAATGATATATATAACAAAAGCATCCTACAACGCGGTAGGATGCTTTATTTTTTATTGAGTTTTACATCGACTACAGTTCCGTCTGCTCCTGTATTTCTGATTTCAACGCTTCCGCCGTGAAGCTTACAGATTTTCTTTACAATAGCAAGACCGATGCCGTTTCCTGTTGTTTTTATATTTTCTTTCCCACGGTAAAGACGTTCAAAAGCGTACTTTGCCGTTTCTTCATTTATGCCGCAGCCTTCATCTTTTATGAGAATATTTGTCACATCTTCGGTTTCGGAAATTTCAACCGAAATCGTTGTTCCGTCAGGTGAAAATTTCACGGCATTATCAAGAATATTAAGCCATACCTGAAAGAGCAGCTCCTCATTACCGAAGACGATTATCTCTTCTTCCGAAAGGGTAAAATTCATATTTTTCTCCGACCATTTTCCGTCAACCACAACAATTGCCGTGCGAATCTGCTCGGTGAGATTAAACTCTGTCTTATCGGTTATTTCCTCAGTATTTTCAAGTCTTGTAAGTCTCAGAACATTTTCTGAAAGACCAGCCAGACGCTCCGACTCCGATATGATTATATCTAAATATTCTTTCTTTTCCTCAGCTGAAGCTTCATCATCCCTGAGCATTTTTGCAAAGCCTGAAATTGACACAACAGGGGTTCTGATTTCATGAGAAAAATTGTCAGTAAAATCATTACGCATCTTCTCTGCGGAGCTGATTTTTTCAGCCATATGATTAAAATTTTCACCAAGACGTCTGACGGCCGCAATACCCTGAGGCTTGATTCTGACCGAATAATCACCTGAAGAAAGCTTTTTCATCGCAAGAATAATTTTGCCGAGAGGCAAGAAAAACTTTTTCAAGAGAAAAACAGAAAGCAAACCACCCACAACAAGGCTCAGCACAGCTGCCGCTAAGGGGTAAATATTATCCGGCATAAACCTTATTTCGTTAAGATGCTTACTGTAAAACTGATGAGCCACAACCAACAGAACAACTGTCACCGTATTATGCACAGCAAAGTAGCTCACCGTACAAATCAGAAGAAGCTTCAGCCGCTTGTATATAGTTTTTTCTTTAAGCTTCACCGTTTACCACCGCCTTATAGCCGACACCCTTGACAGCAACAATTCTAAAATAGGGGTTCTCGCCGAACTTGTTGCGCAGACGGTTGATATGTACATTAACGGTGAGGTCACCTGAAGCGGTTTCCATTCCCCAGATTTCGTCCATAATCTGAATTCGTGTGAAGATTTTTCCTGGATGCGAGAGCAATTTAAAAAGCAGATAAAACTCCTTTTTCGGGATAATCTGATATTCACCGTCGCAATAAACCGAATGGGTGTTGTAATCCATCTGGAAATTGCCCACCTTGAGAGTTTTTTCCGTTGTGATTTTATATCGTCTCAGCAGAGCCTTTATTCTTGCAGCAAGCTCCTGCTCACCCACAGGCTTCACCACATAATCGTCAACGCCTGTATCAAGACCGTAGACCTTATCTTCAAGCTTGTCCTTTGCAGTGACCATAAGAATGGGGGTTCTGTTTTTATTCTGCCTTAAAAGAGATGCAAGCTCAAAGCCATCCATTTTCGGAAGCATTGCATCAAGCACGATTATGTCGATGAATTTTTTATCCATGAATTCAAGAGCTTCTTCACCGTTGAAAGCGCAGGTTACATCAAAGCCCGTTCTCTGAAGCATCAGCTTCATAAGCTTGGATGTGTTGACATCGTCTTCTACCAGAAGCACCTTAAACATAGAAACACCTCCCTACAATATCATCTGACATATATTGTAAGGAGAAATGTGTACGGTAAGTAAATTTTTCGCATTTAAAATAATTCTTAATTTTTACACGGAACTATAATTTGATTTCTTAATATATATATTAATTTTTATTAATTGTAGAATTATCGTCGCAACCCCCCGAAAGTTTATTTAGCGTTTTCAATTATATGCTTTAATGTATGCACTTAAAATGCAGACAAAAGCACCCTATTTTTCCGAAGCTTCGGAGAATGGCGGTTCTTCGGTTCTGCAAAATTCTAAAAGTCCGAAAGGGGGTGAATAAGTGAAGAAGAAAACCACCGGTGTTACCTTGTGGTATTTTTCAATGTTCTTTTTGATTATAGCTCTGTGCTTTGTTCTCTTTTGTTTTTTCAACAACTGGGAAGAAAAATATTCTATACCTTTTGCTGTTTCAACATTAGTTTCCGGTGTTTTATATGCAGCCTGCTACAAAAATATAAAATGGAATAAAAATTACACTTTGATTCAGGCTATCAGCTATTACAGAATCTGTAAAGCTAAAGGATATACCGAATCGTATAAAAACAGTGACCAAAAGATTTTGGAAGCAACTTCCGAAGAACTTGAGGTTATGCAAAATGAAGAACTCACCGAAAAACTGAAGTTTTATAATGAGGGCAAAAGCATTGTAGAAAGTATGAACAACCCGATTATAAAGTGGTTGTGGAAATACAAAGACAGATTATATCTTGCAACAAAGAAAGGAAAATAACTCATGGCTCTACTTAACTCCGCTATAGAATTCATAAACAACACACTCGGAGAAACCTTTCATTTATACAGAGATTTTTATATTTTGGGTTTCTTAACAATTTTTGTTTTCAACACATTTTACGGGAAGAAATTTAACATCAAGAAATCAAAAGCTTTTATGTTAACAGTTTCATCCTATCTGCTCATTTTTGCTTGGGCATACGTTTTATCATGGCTCGAAAGCCTCTTCACAGATTGGGGACACCACAACGCAGTAAGAGTTTATATTTGGATGCCGCTGTTGTTGTTCGTGCTTTCAAAACCGTTCAATGTAGATTGGAAAAAAGCATGCGACTTTGTTGCTCCCTCCGCTTGTATCGTTTACGGCATAGCTCGTCTTGGTTGTCTTTTCCCCGGTTGCTGCTACGGCATACCTTGGGAAAACGGTATTTTCAGCGAGGAAGCAGGTGCAATGGTATTCCCGGTTCAGTTCTGCGAAGCGGTTACCGCTCTTGTTTTAGCAGGTCTTTCAATTTACCTCAACAAGAGAAAAAAATATATTGCAGATTCAAGAACATATTTCATTATGCTTATTCCTTACGGTTTAGGCAGATTCATCTGGGAATTCCTTGCTGATAACGAAAAGATATTCCTCAATATTTCATCGCTTGCAATGCACGCACTTCTGATGAGTGTTGTCGGAGCAGCAATGCTGATTATCCTGCATATCAGAGATAAAAAGCAAAAAGAAGTAACATCTTGTGTTACTGAATAAAACAGGTTTATTTTGGGTTTTGTTTAAAACTTTTAAATAAAGAGAGAATATGGAATCAGGAGGCGATAAAAAAATTCAGCAAACCTTGTTCTCACTAACGGAACAAAAAATAAATTTTATAATGGAGGAAAAAAACATGTTAGTAACAAAAAGCGAAGTTAAAAGAACTTCAAAAAAGCTCTTAAGTGTGCTTCTCGCTGTTGTTATGATTATGTCAACAATGAGCGTGTGCTTCGGTACATTCGGCTTTACTGCAAGTGCAGCCGAAGATTACAATCAGACTCTTGCTGATTTAATCAATAACAACTATGAGCTTGTTGAAAATGCCGGTAACGGAAATTACGGCGGAACAACATCACGAGTAACAACACTTACACTCACCACTTATGACGATTATGTCGTGATAAGAGACATCCTTATTGCTCTTGACGGTGCTATCAAAGCAAGCAAGCAGTGGCAGAAAACGAACAACACAACCGACAATAAAGACAATCAGAACTGTACTGATACACAGCAGATTTATAATGAAATTGTGACAACACTTGGCAACTATAGTGTTAATGTTTCAGCAAAAATCAGCGCCTTCCTTAAATTTGTTCTTGAATGGTCCGGCGCCAGACTTCACAGCAACGCAGCTGAGGGTGAAAGCAATACGGCAGCTTCATATTCATCCACAATACATGTAAAAACTACAGACTACAAGGGCTATCTTACAAACCATACAGGCGGTTTTGATGCAGTTGAAGATTCAATCGTACTCGGATATACTTACACCTTTACTATGGGTAGAGGTTACTATGCTATTCCTGGGGCTTGTGGTTCTGAAACGAAACATTTCCACAATATGGTATGGCCGACAGACTATCCAATTGATGCCCCTTCACCTAATGTTAACAATACAGATGTAAAAGATACTCTTGAAGCTTATGCAAACTATATCAACACCCAGGCTTCAACTTACACCTTTGACAAGATGGCTTCAATGACACCTGCTGAGATTGAGGATGTTCTTTCAGCGATTGAAGATGAAAAAGAAGAAATCAAAACTTATGTAAACGAAGGCGATACCGATAACTATACAAAGCTTTTCAGTGCAATTGATGCTAAGATTGACAAAATCAAAACCGACGCAGATTCAGCTAAGGGTATTGCAAGCTTCAGCACACTTGCAGCAGATGCAAAAGCATTTGCTGACAGCCACAGCAATTACGGTGTGTTCAATTGGGGCGGCTTTGACGAAGCAACAATCAAAGCTGATTATCAGACATACATAAACACATATTATAATCCCCTTAAGGATAACCCCGATGTTTATAACTACTTCAAAAATGCAGGCTATCTTTCCGACACATACTATAACAACTTCCATGATAATGTTGTAGCATATGACCTTGAAGATCACAAAGAAGAGAAGGTTATGCCTCTCTATAACAAATATGCTCTTTCCTTCCCCATGGAAGGCGGCGTGGAAATTCCTCTTGCTGAAAAGCAGATAGCATATTCAGATCTTTCAGGTTACCTCAACAATATCCGTAGCTATACACAGCAGGTACAGAATGCAATTTATCCCGAATCACTCAATGCTTATCTTGATCTTCAGGAAAAGCTTGAATGTCAAGTTACTGACTGCGTTGTATATTTTGCAGAGCATGTAGGCGTTGATTATTCTGACGTTGCAACTGAAGAAGTCATCGCTGAGCTTGAAACCGCAAAATCACAGCTTTCAAAACTTAACGCTCTTAAGAACACTGTGGATTATGCTGATAACCTCACTCTTCTTGAAGAACCCTTTAATAACGCAGATACATTCATTGAGTATCTCTATTCACTTCTTGCAGAACGTTTTACATTTGAAGTTGTCGCTGCTGACGATCTTTACACAGAACTTGGCAGACCTAAGACTCTTGATATCGCAGCGTTCTCAAAAATGAATGTTGTTATGAAGAATCTTGAAGATGAAATTTATGAGTATCTTGTAAATGAAGGTGAAGATTCGCGCATTACAACAGATACACTCAGCAAGTACAACGCACTTAAATCAGAGTTTTATGATGTATACAATGCTTTCCTTGTTGACAGAGGCTTCAATGAATTCAAGCAGACTGACATCAAGATTTACAGAAATGACGATATCAAAGAAATCTTCCGTGAAAACGAAGACCACAACAAAGACGGTATTGGTGATTACGAAGTAACAGAAAGCAATGTTGAAAAAATCATCGACACTCTTGAAGCTGCACTTAAAGATCCCGCAATTGCACAGCTTCTCGGCAATCTCATCAACAAAGAAAATCTTGATGAAAACGGCACCCCCAAGCCCTTTGATATCGGTGAGCTTATCAGCGGTCTTCTTGACGGTATTTACAGCGACGCACTTATCAATACTATCATTCAGTTTGTATATCCTGCAGTTTCAAACGAATTTGTTAAGGTTTGGGCAACACTTCCTAAAACCATCGAAGAAACAGGCATGCAGGTTTCGGGTGATATGACAGCTGATGTTTTTGTAAACCTTTATGTTGATACAGTTGAATCGGCAACAGAAGGTCTTAATCTCCCCCTCTTCCCGTCAACACTTGCAAAAGCTATAAAAGCAAACTATCCCAGCAAGTTTGACGAAGCCGCTGACATTCTTGCTCAGGCTAAAACTCCCTCAAGATGCTCAGTTGACGAAAACAACAAAGCTATCCCCGAAACCATTGTAACCCCGTGGAATGATGCTGTTCTTTATACTGACAAAACAGATGCAGACGGTAATGTTGTTTATGACGATGAGGGTAACACAACAAAGGTGCTTAACCTTGAATGGGGTGTAGACGAAGCTGAAAACAAGAAGGAAGCATTCCTCCAGGCAGCTTCAGCAGCTCTTTACGGTCTTGAACCCCTCCTTCTTGCAATTCTTTGTAACAAGGAAATGGACAGATATGATGATTACATTGGTAACGGCGAAGGTGTTCTCAACAATCTAGTTGTATATGTCGAAGTTGACAACGCTATGGTTTACGCTACAAGTATTGACCTTAACCTTAAAGCAACAGCAAATGACGGTTACAACAATGTAATTGCTCCTCTCTTTGAGCTTCTGGGTATTAAAGCACCAAACGGACAGAACTTCAATTCTATAAGAGACGTTCTTGAAAAAGGACTTCTTGATCCTCTGGATGAAGTTATTGAAAAGCTTGAAGCTAATCCCATCAAGACACTTCTTGATATCCTTCCCAATCTCGCTTATGCTGCAGAAGCTGACCTTCTTCTCACAAAACTTGATTTTCTTGAAACAACTCTTACATATTCAGCAGGTGCCAAACTAAACATTGACCTTAACACTTCAAACCTTAGTGGTCTGTTAAACAGTATTACAATTGGTTGGCTTGTACAGGGTGCTCTTGATGGACTGGTTGCTGGTCTTGCTGAAGGTGTTAGCTTTGATAACAATGTTATCAAAAACTTCTCACTGAAAGATGTTGAAAGTGGCACTCTTGAAGTTAAGCTTGCAGAGTTCCTTGACATCGGCTCACTTCTCGGTGGTGCTGACCTTTCAAACTTCGCAGGTCTCTGGAGTATGATCTCAGGTATGGTTCCCATGCTCGCTGACGTTCCTGCTCCCGACGCAGCACTTCTTTCAACTCTTGGTAAGCTTGTTGAAATTGATACAATAAGAAGTAAGAAGGCTTACACAGGCGGCACAGATGGTAAAGCATACCACATTCAGGCAAACAGAGCTGACGTTCTTCAGTACCTTGTTAAGTGGCTCCTTGAAAGCGGTCTTCTCAACGGTCTTGTTAAAGAGCCCTCAGAATTTGTAACAGAGCTCTTTGCAAATCTTCAGAACAATCCCAGCAATGCAGTTGCTGCAATCGTAGAGCTTCTTACTCAGGAAACAATCTATAACGCTAAAGAATTCAACTGGTTCGACGGCACAATTGACGGTGAAAGCGTTCTCGGCAACTCAGCTGCAGAAATTTATCTCAACCCCGGCAATGACTGGACAGAAGCTAAGGCAGAATATCTCTATAACAATATTGATGCTCTCCTTGCTACTATCTTCGAACTTGCAGGTCTTGACCTCGACAAGGAAACAGAAGGTGCTCAGACAGACCTCGGTGATTTCATCGGTGGTGCAATTGGTGGCCTTCTCAGCGACAAGACACTCACAGCTCTTGCAGGTCTTCTTGCAAAGCTCGACCTCAACGCACTTCTTGCAGGTGAGGCAGAAGACGAAACAGCAACAGCAGCTGAAGGCGAAGATGAAACAGCAGCTCCTACACTCGATGTAAATGCTCTTATCAACGACCTTCTCGGTATAGACCTTGCAGCAGTTGCAGCTCAGTATGCTGATATCGCAGCAAATCTTAAAGCTGACAAAACATATGTTTATAATTTCGGTGTAGATGCAGGTACAACAACATTTGCAGCAGCTCTCGCTGATATGCTTGCTCCTCTCGATAAGGTTCTCAACTTCATCCTTAAAGGTGACAATCTTGAAATTAAACTCGGCGCAGAAAAGGTAACACTTCTCGGTGCTGATGGCTACAACAACGGTCTTATTCCTCTTCTCGAGGCTCTCGGCTGTGATGTAACTGCAAGAGCTGACCTTGAAACAAGCGAACTCGAAGCAGTAATCAATGCTCTCGTAGCAAGAATCAACGCACTTACAACAGGTGATGTTGTTAAGAATATTATCAATCTCCTTCCCGGCGTTCTTTACTTCATTACAAGTAACGGACTTTCAACAACAGTTCTCAACCTTCTCCAGCCTGTAGTAGTAATTATTGATACAATCAGACCTGTTATCAACGTAATGGATCTTATCAATAATATCGAAGTTGGCGAAGAAGGCGCTAAGAAGCCTCTCAAGGAATTCCTTGGTGGTGAAATCGATCTTGAAAGACTTGATGTAAACTTCATCTTCAAGCTTCTTCCCACACTTCTTCCTGACCTTGATCTTTCAGGCCTTAAGAATGTTATCTATGATGTATGTAAGTACATCGGTGCAGATTACACATCAAAGTCAACTCTTCAGTCAACATGGAAGAAGGGTGCATACATTCTT